>NZ_JAFEVQ010000008.1:0-132082 GCF_020882855.1 Curtobacterium sp. GD1
CCCACATCGAACTCACCGGGATCGTGCGCGAGCACCAGTCCCGGATCGCCTAGGAGGCCATCATGAGCAACGGTTCCGTCGAACGACGCATCCGTCGCCGGAGCGTGCACCGCTCCCGCTCGACCGCAGTGGCGGTGTCGCTCGTGGTGCTCGCCCTGGTGGCTGCGTGGATCGGCACCGAAGCGGTCCTCGCCGGCATCGGCCGGCCCCCGCTGCTCGCCGACCCGCAGACCGTCGTCGACGCTGCGCTCCGCCCGGACGCCGCGTTCGTCACGATCGCGGAGGTCATCGCCGTGGTCCTTCTGGTCCTCGGCGTGGTCCTGATCGTCCTGGCCCTGAAGCCCGGCCGGCAGCACCGCTCCGTCATCGACCACGACCGCGGTGCCGTCGTCATCGACACCCGCATCCTCGCCTCCACCGCCGCGAACGCCGCCGGGATGGCCGCGGGAGTCCCGGAGGGCAACGCCTCCGCGACCGCCCGTGGACGCTCCACGAAGGTCCGTGTGGTGCCCGTCAGCGGGATCCCCGTCGACGACACGGTCATCCGCGACGCCGTCCGGGACCGCCTCTCGGGGTTGGACGAACGCTTCGGCCGACGCGTCAGCGTCACGGTCGAGGAGAAGGGAACCCTCGCATGACGAAGAGCAACCGGACCCTGAACCGGATCATCCTGTTCGTCCTCGGCCTCGTTGCGGTCATCGTCGGCATCACCATCGGCGCGGGCGTCCTGCCCGCCGTCCGCGACGCGATCTCCGGCACCATCCAGCTGCCCCGGAACCTGAGCGTGCCGGCGTCGTCGCTGTGGATCATCGTCGCGGCATGCGCCGTGGTGATCGTGCTGGCGTTGGTGTGGGTGTTCACCCGCGGTGGGGGCGGCACGTCCGTCGCCGTCCGGGAACGCTCCGGCGACGACCAGGTCACCGTCAACGTCGCCCTCGTCCGCGACGTCGTCGACCACGAACTCGACGGTGTCCGCGACGTCATCAGCGCCCGCGTCGACACGTACATCGTCCGACGCCAACGCGCCGCACGCATCCGCGTCGCGGTCCGCCGCGGCGGCGACGCCGTCACCGTCCTCACCGCCGTCGACCGGGCCATCACCGTCCTGGACCGCACCCTCGGCCGGCAGATCCCGGTCCTCGTCCACCTCACCGGCGGCACCCGCTCCACCCTCGCCAAATCGACCCGCGTCCACTGACAGCCGTCAGTCGGACGTGACCCGGGCCTCCCGGCCCACCAGACCACCACCCACCGGGCACGCGCCCGACCGAAGAAAGGACCCGTCATGGGACTCGACGACAAGATCAAGAACGCTGCTCAGGACCTCGCCGGCAAGGCGAAGGAAGCGGTCGGCAAGGCCACGAACGACGACTCGAAGGTCGCCGAGGGCCAGAAGGACCAGGCCGCCGCGAGCGTCAAGCAGACCGGCGAGGACGTCAAGGACGTCTTCAAGAAGTAGGACGCACGAACCGTGTCGGGGCACTCGCCTGTCGAGTGCCCCGACGCGTTCCGGCGGACCGAACGAGGAGGAACCATGCAGCACGACCCGAATGCGCACACACAGGTCACCGAGGTGGCCCTGCCCGCGGAGCTCACGCAGCCGCTCCCAGACGACGCGAGCACCGTGGCGATCGTGGCCCGGACCGCGGCGGAGACCGCACTGGGCGTCCCCGGCGTGCACCACCTCGGCGGGATCGCCGCCCGCGCCGCCGACCAGTTCCGGCAGCAGCTCGGCCGCAGCGCCGGCACCGCTGGGGTGCAGGTCGACGACGAGGACGGCGCGCTGGGCGTGCGGGTCTCCGTCGTCGTCAGCTACCCGCACCCGGTGATCGCCGTCGCGGACGAGGTCCGCAAGCAGGTGACCGCGGCCACGCGCCAGGTCTCCGACGTCCCGACGTCCGTCGACGTCCGCGTGCTGGACGTGCACGGCCCGTTCGACGACGAGCAGTCGCCGCTCGGCCGCGCGGCAGAGGCCACCGGCGACGCGGTCAAGCAGGCCGCGACCGCCACCGCCGACGCCACCAAGCGAGCCACCGACGCCACGGGTGAGGCGCTCAAGGAGGCCGCGACGGTCACCGCGGACGCCACGAAGCGCGCCGCGTCCGCCACGGCCGACGTGACGAAGCGCACCGCCGAGGCAACGGCCGACGTCGCTCGACAGGCCGCCGACGCCACCCGCGACGCCGCGGAGGCCACCGTCGAGCAGGCCGGCAAGGCAGCCGATGCCACGGCCGACGCCACCCGCCGTGCGGCCGACGCGACCGCCGACGCCACGAAGCGCGCCGTCGACAGCGCAGCCGAGACCACCGGCAACGTCCGGGACGCGGCAGCGGAAGCGCTCGTCCGGTCCTCCGAGTTGGCAGCGGACGCCGCCGACTCGGCGAAGGACGCCGCGGCCGGCGCACGTGACGCCGTCGTCGACACCGTGACCGAACCTGCTGCCACCGAGTCCGCGGCGCCCGCGGATCGTGCAGCTGCGGCTGCCGAGGCAGCGGAGGACGCTGCCGACGCCGCGGAGGACGCAGCCGCAGCAGCGGCCGAGTCGGCCGACGCAGCCGCACAGGCGGCCGCTGACGACGCACCGGCCGGGTCGGACGCACCGGTCGTGTCGGACACCGACGCGCAGGCCGGTCGGCACCGCCAGGACCGCTCGTGACCACCGCGTGGTCGGGCAACCGCCGGACGAAGGTCCGGCGGCCCCGCCCCCGCGGCGTCTGGATCGCGAGCGGCATCGGCGTCGTCCTGGTCCTCGGGACGTTGCTCGGTGCGTTCCTCCCCCTCGTCGGGTTCCTCGGCGGGGTCACCGCCACCACCGCCGGACTCGTCCCGTTCCCGTTCGTCCGGGTGACGATCGTGGCGCTGCTCGGGGCCGTCGTGGTCCTCGGGTTGCTGCTCCTGGCGTTCACCCGACGGCACACCACCACGGCGACGATCGCCGTCGTGCTCGCCGTCCTGGTCAGCATCGCCGTGACCGCGGTCCCGGTCGTCCTGGTGGCCGTCGGTTCGGCGGACCGCGCTGGCGACGTGTGGCCCATCGTCACGGAGCTCTGGAACCGCTTCACCGGCTGATGTCCTCGGCCGCCCGCACCACCATCGAAGGAGTCCCCATGCGCAACCGCATCATCCTCATCGGCGCCATCGTCTTCATCGGGTTCTGGTTCGGCGCGCGCGCCACCCGCCCCGTGAACAAGAAGTCGAAGACCCAGACCGCGCGCGAGCTGTGGAACGACCCGCGTTCGCGGAAGGCACGCAAGAAGCTCGGCAAGAAGATCGCCAAGGCGACCAAGCACTGACACCACTGGAGGCGCGGTGCACGTGACCCGATCTGGGTCACGTGCACCGCGCCTCCAGTCCGCTACGGTTGCTCCCCGCCTGGCGGCTCGGACCGGCACCCGATCCTGCGCCGGGGCACCCCGGAGGACCGTGTCGAGGGTGCGACCCTCACGCTCGGCCACGAGTGGCAGATGCGTGCCGTCGACGACTACGTGGCCGCCGACGAGGCCTGAGCGGCAGCGAGCCGGCCGAGCCCCTCGTCGATCGACACCGCGGGCGTCCACTGCAGGTCACGACGGGTGCGCCGCTGGTCGAACCAGTGCGCCGTCGACAGCTGCTCGGCGAGGAACCGGGTCATCGGCGGCTCGTCCTCGCCCGGACGCACACGCCAGACCGCCTCGACGAGCGACCCTGCGAACCGGGCCACCCCGGCCGGCACGTGCACCCGAGGCGCCGGGACCCCGGACGCGGTGCAGATCCCGGCGAGCAGGTCCCCGACGGGCCGAGGTTCCCCGTTCGTCACGACGTACGCATTGCCGTGCACCCCGTCGTCGGCGGCGTGGTCGAGCGCGGCGACCATCGCGGACGCGGCGTTGTCGACGTAGAGCGTGTCGATGAGCGCGGCGCCGGAGTCGAGCAGCGGCAGGCGCCCCGTGCGGGCACGGTCGACGATCCGGCCGACGAGCTGCGTGTCACCGGGGCCCCACACGAGGTGCGGGCGGACGGCGACGACGGCGAACCCGGGCGCGTCCGCGGCGAGTGCGAGCAGCTCGGCCGCGGCCTTCGTGCGGGCGTAGTCGCCGCGGGCCCGCGCGGGCTCGGCGGGCCCGGCGTCCGCGCCGACGAGGGACGACCCGGTGTGCGCGACCGAGGGCGAGGAGACGAACACGAACCGCTCGACCCCGGCGCCACGTGCAGCGTCGAGGAGCGTCCGGGTGCCGTCGATGTTCACGCGGACGAAGTCGTCGGGGTCGCCGGCGAGCGAGACCTTGGCGGCGAGGTGGACGACCACCTCGATGCCGTCGACGGCCCGGGCCACGGCTGCGGGGTCGGTCATGCTGCCGAGCACGTCCGACACTCCCTCGACCCCGGAGGGCCGTCGCTGGAACGTCCGGACCTCGTGCCCCGCAGCACGCACGGCCGCGGCGGTCGCCTGCCCGAGGAACCCGCTCGCACCGGTGACGAGGACCCTCACGGCCGGACCATCCGTCCACCCGACAGCACCGAGGCCGCCCACCGGGACAGCCGTGCACGGTCGACCTTCGAGTTGTGCCGGATGTCGGTCGGGAGCTCGGGCACCGTCAGCACCGCGGCGACGGGGATCCCCGCGGCAGCCCGGACGGCCCGGGCGAGGTCGGGGTCGGCGAGTGCCGGCCGACGAGTGCGGCGCCCACCGGTCGTCTCCACGACGGCGACGGCCTGCTGCGTGCCGCGGGGCCCGATGCCGGCGAGCCCGGCGCGGCCCACACCGGGGACGCGCTCGATCCGCTGCTCGGGACCGACGGGCGTGACGACCCCGTCCGCCGTGGTGAGCACGTGCTGCAGGCGTCCCTCGACCCAGAGCCGACCGGCATCATCGAGGTGGCCGACGTCGCCCGTGCGGTGCCCGCGCGGGTCCGCCACACCGAGTCGCGACACCCGGTTCTGGCGCCAGAGCCGGTCGTACCGCTCGCGGACGTGCGGCGCCGCGACGACGATCTCGCCCGTGACGCCCGGGTCCTCGGTCAGCGCACCGGTCGGCTCGCCGGAGTCGTCGAGCGGGGCGATCCGCACGCGGACGCCGGTGGCGGGTCGGCCCACGCAGATGCCGTCCTCGTCCGGGGTGTCGGCGGCCGCGGCGCGCACACCGTCGAGGTCGACGTCGGTCATCAGCAGCCCCTCGGTCATCCCGTAGGGCGTGTGGGCGCTCGCGTTCGGCATGAGCTCGGTGGCCGCGGTCAGCAGCTCGGCCGACACCGGAGCACCGGCCGACAGGAACAGCCGCACGCGACCGAGCGCTGCACGGTCCGCTGCCGTGAGTGCGCCGGCGGTCGCCACGACGTTCGCGACGGCCGCGGGTGACAGGAACACGACGGTGGCGTCCGCCGCGGTGACCGAGTCGGCGACCGCCCGAGCGGTCAGGGTCCGGGGCGCGGTGACGTCCATGTCGGGTGCGACCGACCGGGCGCCGAGCGCGGGACCGAGGAGCGCGAACGGGGCGAACCCGGCGACGAGGCCGGTGCCGACGCCGATGTCGTACTGCGCCGCGAGGGTGTCACGGACCGCGCCGAGCTGCCCGTGCGTGTACACGACGCCCTTTGCCGGCCCGGTCGACCCGGACGTGAAGAGGACCGCGGCCGGCGCGTCGGACGACGGCGCTCCGGGCAGCGCGGTGCCCCGTGCGAGGCGCTGCGCTCCGCGTCGTGCGACCTCGACGAGCGTGTGCTCGACCCGGAGCGCCCGACGAGCAGGCGCCGGCAACGACACCGTCGCGATGCGCCGACCGGGCCAGCCGAGCGCGCGTGCGGCCCCGAGGCCGGGCAGCGCGCCGATGATCCAGTCGGGACGGGCACCGCGCACCGCACGGGTCAGGCCGCGCAGGCCGAGCCCGGCATCGGCCACCACGACGACCGCCCCGATGCGCACGCTGGCGTACAGGACGGCGGTCAGGTCCGCGCCGGGGGTGACGAGGAGCGAGACGCGGTCACCGGCGCGGACGCCGAGGTCGACCAGTCCGGCCGCGATCTCGTCGACCCGGCGGGCGAGCAACCGCCACGAGACGGTCCGGGGACCGCCGGCGGCGGCCATCTCGACGAGCGCGGCCTCGTCGCTGTCGCGCAGCTCGTCGAGTGCGGCCCAGAGCGGGCGGCTCACGTCGGCGTCGTCGTCGGTGGGGGCCTGGAGGGACGGCTCGGCCCCCGCGGGCACGCGACCGTCCGGCAGGTGGTCACCGAGCCACTCGACGACCGTCCCGGCGACGTCGGCGTCGTCCGGCAGCAGGTGCCCGGCGCCCTCGAAGCGGTGGACGTCCGCGTGCGGCAGCCGCTCCGCGAGGTCGTCGAGGTAGCGCTCCAGGAACACCGGGTCGCGCGGCCCCCACATCACGAGGGCGGGGACCTCGAGCGCGGCGACGCCGGCAGCGATCCGGTCGAGCTCGGGTGCGCTCGGGTGGTCGTCGTCGACGGGGATGTCGGCCACGAACCCGCCGACGCCCCCGCGACGGGCCGCTCCGCGGTAGGGCGCGCGGTACGCATCCGCGGTGGGACGGTCGAGCCGCGGGTGGGCGATCGCGAGCGTCGTCTCGAGGAACGCCGGCGTCAGCACCGTGGCACGGCCGAGGAGCTCCGGACGGAGCGCGAGCCGCAGCGGTGCGGGGATCGGGGCGTCGTCGGGCTGGTGCACGGCGGTGTTGCACGTCGTGACGGCCACCACGAGGTCCGGGTGGTCGACCGCCCAGCCGAGGGAGACGACACCGCCCCAGTCGTGCCCGAGGGTGACCACCGGGCCGGACAGCCCGAGTTCGTCGGTCAGCGCGCCGAGGTCCCGCACGCGGTCCGCGAGCCCGTGCTGCACGCCGGTGCGCTCCGAGAAGCCCATGTCGAGCTGGTCGACCGCGACGACCCGCCATGCCGGACCACCGACGGCGGCGACGTCGAGCGAGGCGCGGAGCACCGACCGCCACAGGTACGACCAGGTCGGGTTGCCGTGCACGCACAGCAGCGTGCCGACGGGTTCCACACCGAGCGCGGCCAGGGAGCCGGCCGTGTCGAGGAGGTGCCACGAGCGCTCGGGGCGAGCCGTGCCTCCTGGATCCGCAGCGGCGGGGACCGTGACGATGCGCGACCAGGCGGGGTCGAGTCCGGGCAGGGGCGGCGGGGGCGTCGCCGGAGCCGTGGCAGCGGCGACGCGCGGGAGGCCGGACCTCACCAGCGCAGTTCCATCATCGCCGTGTTGATGCCGGAGCCGACACCGCCGAGGAACACCCGGTCGCCGGGGCGGATGGCACCGCGGGCGACCTCGTCCGCGAGGGTGATCGGGATCGACGCCGGACCGACGTTGCCGAAGCGCTCGTACGTCGTCGGGACCTTGTCGCGCGGGACGCCGATGGCCTCGACGAAGGCGTTCGTGTGCACGTCGGAGACCTGGTGGAGCACGTAGCGGTCCATGTCGGCCCAGTCGAAGTGGGAGCGTGCTTCGTTCCAGGCGGCGACGACGAGTTCCATGCCGCCCTTGAGGAGCATCTTCGCGTCGGTGAACATGCCGTCGACGCTGCCGACGCAGAGGTCGTACCACTGGGTCGCCGCGCGGGTGACGCCGCCGACGATCCGGTGGCCGCCCGGGTGCATGTCCGCCGGACCGAGCACGGCCGCGGCGGCGCCGGACCCGAGCGTCAGGCTGGCGAACTCGCTCATGAAGTCCTTGCGGTTGCGGCCGCCCTGGTTCAGGCGCTCGATGGTGTTGAGCTGCACCTGGTCGGCGTCCTCGCCGTCCACCACGAGCGCGTACTTGATCTGACCGGAGTCGATCATGCCCGCGGCGACGCTCATCGCGTTGACGAACCCGAGGCAGGCGTTCGCGATGTCGAAGTTGATCGCGGACGACGGCAGGCCGAGCCCGTGGTGCAGGCGCACGGCGACCGACGGCTCGAGGTGCGGGCGCGTCACCGACGTGTTGATGAGCAGGCCGACGTCCTCGGGGCGGATGCCCGCCTCGGCCATGGCGCGTCGTCCGGCGTCGATGGCGGCGTCCTGGAAGGACTGCCCCTCGCCCCAGTTCCGGCGCTCCTTGACGCCGGCCACGCGCTCGAGGAGCCCCATCGGCAGGCGCAGGCGTCGCAGCACCCCGCGGAGCTTCTCCTCGATGTCGGCCGAGGTGGTCACGCGTTCCGCCACGGTCGTCGCGACGGAGAGCAGCGCGACGTTGTCGTGCTTGGCCGTGGCGTTGCCGGGCCGCTCCGTTTCGGTGCTCGTCGCCTGGTCGACCGGCCGTTCCGTCATGATCGTCACCGACACATACTTCCGCATCTGGCCTGGGTACGCGATCCGGATGCGCTGACAGGCGGGGGACAGTGCACTCCGGATGTGCCTCACGCCTCGGGCTGACGCGGCTCCTTGGGCAGTTTGCGGACCTTCGCACGGCGCTTCCGGCGCTCGGGGATCATCGAGCGCATCTCCTCGAGCTTGCCGAAGCAGAGCAGGCGGTCGCCGGGCTCGAGGGCCACGCCGCTGCGCGGGTTCGGGATGACGCCCGAGCCGCGGTGCAGCGTCAGGACGGTGATGTCGCGGTCCCAGAGACCGGACTCCTTGATGGTCTTCCCGACGAGGTCGGCGTTCGTGTGCACGAGCAGCTCGGCGACGCCGTAGCCGGTCGAGACGGAGAGCCGCTGCCGGACGTCGATCTCGGGGAAGGCCACCTGGTTCGCGATGAAGTCGATGATCGCGCCGGCGATGTCGAGGCCGGTCGCGCGCTCGATGCCCTCGAGCCCCGGGGAGGAGTTGACCTCCATCACGAGCGGCCCGTCGTTGCCCTCGAGCATGTCGACGCCGGCGACCCGCAGGCCCATGATCTGCGCCGAGCGGACGGCGGCCTCTTCGTACTCGGGCGTCAGCGTGACCTTCTCGACCGTCCCGCCGCGGTGCACGTTCGACCGGAACTCGTCGCCGGAGGCGCTCCGCCGCATCGCCGCGACCACCCGGTCACCGACCACGAGCGCGCGGATGTCCTTGCCGCGGCTCTCCGAGATGAAGCTCTGGATGAGCACGTTCTGCTTCGTGGAGTGCAGGGTCTCGACGATCGACTCGGCGACCTTCGCCTCGGGAGCGAGGATCACGCCGATGCCCTGCGTGCCCTCGAGCAGCTTGATCACGACGGGCGCTCCGCCGACGCGCTCGATCGCCCCGCGGACGTCGGCGCGGCCGTTCACGAACGTCGTCGCGGGCATGCCGATGTCGTGCCGCGAGAGGATCTGGTTCGCCCGCAGCTTGTCGCGCGAGTTCGTGATCCCGTTGGCGGTGTTCGGCGTGTAGACGTCCATCTGCTCGAACTGCCGGACCACTGCGGTGCCGTAGTACGTGATCGAGTTCCCGATGCGCGGCAGCACGGCGTCGTAGTCGGACAGGAGCTTGCCGCGGTACTGCAGGTCGGGGTCGTCGCCGGTCAGGTCGATCGCGAACCGGAGCGTGTTGAGCACCTTCACCTCGTGCCCGCGGTCGATCGCGGCGGCCCGGAGGCGCTCCGTCGAGTACGCGTGCGGCGCACGCGACAGGATGGCGAGTTTCATCGAGGAGGCTCCGGGGTTGGTATCGACGGCGACGCTCCATCCAAGCATGCGACAGGATGGGCACATGGCCCGAGAACCGAAGTCACCGAACGGCGGTCTCGTGGTCGCTGGCTGGCGGGAGTGGGCGGCCCTGCCGAGCCTCGGCATCCCGTGGATCAAGGTGAAGCTCGACACCGGTGCGCGCAGCTCGGCGCTGCACGCGTTCGACCTCGAGGAACTCCCCGGCGACCGGGTCCGCTTCTCGGTGCACCCCTGGCAGGACACCGACGCCGACGCCGTCACGATCGAGTGCGACGTGCACGACCGGCGCATCGTCCGGAGCTCCACCGGGCACACCCAAGAGCGCATCGTGGTCCTCACCGAGATGTCCCTCGCCGGGCGTGTCTTCGAGGCCGAGGTCACGCTGAGCAACCGCGACCAGATGGGCTTCCGGATGCTCGTCGGCCGCGAGGCCCTGCGCCAGGGCTTCCTCGTCGACCCGGCTCGCTCGTTCATGGCCGGCCGGGCGCCGAAGGAGATCCGCCGCCGCAACCGCGGTCGCGCCTGATGACCGGGCCGTCCGGCGCTCCCGGATCCGCCGAGGTCGTCCTCGCGCGCATCGTCGCCGGCGTGGACGCCGAGCGACTCGGGGCGTACGGCGTGCACGTCCGGATCGGCGCCGACGAGGCCGAGCACCGGTGGCGGAGCGACGACCGGGTGAACGTGTACTCGGTGTCGAAGGGCGTCTGCGCGCTGGCCATCGGCATCGCGATCGACGCGGGCCTGCTCACGCTCGACACCCGTGTCCCCGAACTCCTCCCCGACGTCCCGCTCGGCGACGGCGTCGAGGCCGTCACCGTCCGGCACCTGCTCACGATGACGAGCGGGATCGACTTCGCGTGGTTCGGCGACGAGGTCGTGCCGTGGCCGGACCTCGCGGCCGAGATGCTACGCCGCCCCACGGTCGGACCCGGCTCGGTGTTCCGGTACAGCGACGCCAGCCCGTACGTCGCGATGCGCATGCTCGGCGCGGTGGTCGGCGACGTGCGCGACTGGCTCCTCCCCCGCCTGTTCGAACCGCTCGCCATCCACAACCCGCAGTGGCACCGGTGCCCGCTCGGCTGGATCGTCGGCGGCAGCGGACTCGAGGTCAGGACCTCCGAGCTCGCGCGCATCGGAACGCTGCTGCGAGATCGTGGCCGATGGGGCGCGACCCAGATCGTCCCGGCCGCGTGGGTCGACCGGATGCACTCGGACTGGGTGACGACGGGCGGCGGTGCACCCTTCGACCGCTACGGCCTCGCGGTGTGGGACGGCCCCGGCGAGACGTGGCGGCTGGACGGCAGGTACGGCCAGTACGTCGTCGTGGACCAGGCGCGCGACGCCGTCGTGACGATCACCGCCCACGAGGAGACGAACGACCACCGGCTCGCCGAGCTCGCCGCCGACGCGGTGCGCGGCCTGCGCGGGATCCGCTGAAGTCGTCCGCGCCGTGACCGTTCCGGTTCGCGGATCCCGGGGATCGTGAACCGGAACGGTCAGCGACGGAACCGGGAACGGCCGTGGGCCGGACCGATGGGCGGTCGGGAGGTGGGCCCCACCCGCCGGTACCGGCGTGACGCGCCAGCGGCTCGACCAGCCGACGGACGGGAGGGACGGTGCGGGGCCGACCCGCGCCTCCAGGCCGCCGTCGGCGCGGGTCAGGCCTGCAGGTGCCGACCCAGGAACCGCAGCTGCTGCGGCGCGAGCCGCCGCCAGTAGGCGGTGGTGTGCCCGCCCGGCTCGAACCCGCCGGCCGGTGCGGTCGCGAAGCCGTCGACGTACGCGCGCACGGCGGGCTCGAACCCGTCGCCGGTGCCGCAGTCGACGCGGACCGCGACGCCGTCGAGGGAGGACTGTCTGCCGAGCACCGTGTTCGCGGCGAAGTCCGCGGGGTCGTCGAAGGCGCCACGTGCCGTCTCCCCCGCCGACCGCCACAGCGCGGGGCTGATCGCGGACACCGCACGCACCCGCGCCGAGCCGAGCACGCCGGCGAGGTGGAGCGCGCCGTAGCCGCCCATCGAGTAGCCAGTGAACGCGAGCCGCGCGGTGTCGAACCCGCGGCGGGCGAGCAGCGGCAGGAACTCGTCGACGACCATCGCGGCGGGGTCGTCACCGTCCGCGCGGCGGTGCCAGTAGCGGTTGCCGCCGTCGATCGCGGCGATCGCGAACGGCGCTCCGCCCGCGGCGACGTGCGCGGCGAGGAACCGGTCGTAGCCGAGGTGGGAGCCGAAGAAGTCCGCGTGGTCGTCGCCGTAGCCGTGCAGGGCGACCGCGATCGGCAGGGGCCCGTCGGAGTGCGGCGCGGCGATCGTCCAGCCGACCTCGAGGCCCTTCCGAGCGCGGGACGTGAACGACCCGGACACCGTCGGCACCGGCGTGACGTCGGGGACGGTGCCCGCCGGTCCGTCGAGGCCGAGCACGCGGTACATCGTCGAGCGGCCGGGGAGCAGCCGGAGGTTCACGGCCTCGGCAGCGGCACCGGCCACGACGACCGCGGCGCCGCCCGCGAGGAGGGAGCGGCGGGTGATCCGGGCCGCGCGCGAGCTGCTCATGCGAGGGGGACGATGCCGTCCGCGGTCACACGCGTCGTCACGAGGGTCGAGGAGATCCGCTGCACACCGGGCAAGCTACCGAGTCGGGTACCGGAGCACCTCGGGTACACGCGGACGTCAGGTGTGAAGTCGCGCAGGAACCGGTCGCTCCGCCGCCCCGAGGAGCGCGTCGGCAACGGCACGCGCGGTAGCGGTCCCGAGGCCCGGTTCGCGGAGGCGCATCGCGAGGTACCCCGAGACGAGGAGCAGCAGCTGCTCGGCGAGTGCCCCCGCGTGTGCGCCGACCACGGGCTCGGCCGACTCGGTCAGGCGTCGCCGCAGGGTGTCCGTCTCACGGTCGAGGACCGCGCGGACGTCGGACGGTGCGTCGACGTACTCGGCCGCCGTGCCGAGGAACGCGCACCACCGCGACCCCGACGGCGTGGAGCGGTACGCGTCGAGGGCGTCGAACACCGCCAGCAGTCGGCCGCGGTCGTCCTCGGCGGCGGCGACGGCCCGGTCCCACGTGGCGAGCCAGTCGTCGTGTCGACGGGCCAGTGCCGCGGCGACGAGCGACTCCTTGCTGGCGTACCCGCGGTAGAGCGTGGCGCTCGAGATCCCCGCGCGCTCGAGGACGGCGTCGATCGGGGTCGCGGCGATGCCCTGGGTGAAGAAGAGCTCCTCGGCGGCGTCGAGCAGCTTCTGCTCGGTTCCTGGACGCATCGCCATGAGAGCACCCTAGGCTCTCAAAAGTGAAACGATCGTTTTTGTTACGACAGTCGGTGTTCCTGGGGAGCGGCCTCGGCCTGATCGCCGCGACGTACGGCCTGGTCCGGCTGGCGTACGGGCTGTTCCTGCCCGACGTCCAGCGGGACCTCGGGCTGCGCGCCGACGCTGCGGGGTGGGTCTCGTCCGGAGCCTCGGCGATGTACTGCGTCGGCGCCGTGGTCGGGTACCGCTGTGCCGGCCGCGTGCCCCGGGTCCTCGTGGCGGTCGCCGCCGTCGTCGCGGGCGGTGGTGCACTCGGCATGGCCGCGGCCGGCGACCCCACGGCGTTCGCGATCGCGTCGATCGTCGGTTCGGCCGGCGCGGGGCTGGCCTCGCCCGCACTCGTCAGTCTCGTGACGACCCTCGTGCCGCAGCAGGCACAGGGCCGGGCGCAGGCCGTGGTGAACGCCGGGACGGGCCCCGGCCTCGTCGCGGCGGGCGTGCTCGCGCTCGTGCTCCTGCCCGACTGGCGGACCGCGTGGACGTGGTCCGGGATCGCGGCGCTGGTCATCGGGGCGGTCCTGCTCGTGTCCGCGTGGTCGTCCCGCCGGACGGCGACGGCCGGGCAGACCCCCATGAAGCGAGCACCGGCCCCGGACCGGGCGTGGTGGACGGCGCACCGTGCGGTCCTCGTGCTCGCCCTGCTCTTCGGCGCAGGGTCGGCGGTCGTGTGGACCTACGGCCGCTCGGTGCTCGTCGACGCCGGCGCACCGGTCGCCGTCTCGGTGTCCGCGTGGATCGCGCTCGGCGCGGGCGGTGCCGCCGTCGTGGCGACCGCCCGGTGGACGAGTCGGCTGCGTGCCCGGACGCAGTGGACGCTCACCACCGCCGCCGTCGCCCTCGGTGTGCTGGCGCTCGGCACGGTGCCGCAGTGGACGCCCGTGGCGCTCGTCGCCTGCGCCGTGTTCGGCTGGGGGTACACGGCGGCGACCGGCGCCCTGATCGCGTGGACCACCGAGGTCGATCCGGAGCGGTCCTCGGCCGGCACCTCGGTGCTCTTCGTGGCGCTCGTCCTCGGCCAGGCCGGCGGTGCCGCGGCGGCCGGAGCGGTCGTTGAACCGCTCGGGTCGCTCGGCACGTTCGGGGCCGGGGCGCTCGTGACGGCCGCCTGTGCCGTGCTCGGTGCGCGGGTCAGAGCAGCGGGCGCAGCTCGATCTTCCGGTTGCACGCCACCGACGCCTCCTGCGCGACCCGCAGCGCGGTCTCGGCGTCCGGCAGGTCCATGACCCAGAACCCGGCGACGAACTCGGCCGGGTCCCCGACGAGCCCCGGGGTCGTGGTCGGCTCGGCGCGACGGGCGTCGACCACCACGGCGTCCGACGGCGCGGACACCCCGGCCGCGAAGACGACGGCGTCGCCGAGCCGCTCGTTGAGCGCGTCGACCGCGTCCGCCTCGGCCCGTGTCGCGGACTCGGTCCGACCGGCGGCCTCGGCCTGCCCGTCGTCGATGACGTTGACGAGGAACTGCATGGTGCCTCCCCTGTTCGGTTGGCGGCAGGCTACTCCGACCACCGCACCCGCTACCGTGGTGACCATGGGGACGACCGCGGAGTGGTCACGGCTGCCGGTGGGGCGCCGCGAGTTCCGCCAGGACGCCCTCCTCGCACTCGTCCTCGGCGCCGGGCTGGCGATCACGACGATGCTCTACGGGTCGGCCGGGACCTACGGCGACGACCAGGCAGCGTGGTGGGTCTCGGCACTGCTCGTCGTGGCAAACGCCGCACCGGTCGCGTTCCGCCGCCGCTGGCCGATGACGATGGCGGTCGTCTCGGCGCTGGCCTTCGCGGCGACGCAGATCCTGCACGTGCCCGAGGTCTTCCTCGTGAACTTCACGCTGTTCATCGCCCTGTACACGGTCGGTGCGTGGTGCTCGGACCGTGTGCGCGCCGAGCTCGTGCGCTGGGTGGTCATCGGCGGCATGTTCGCCTGGCTGTTCGTCGCGATCGCCTTCGGCTGGGCGGTGCCGAACGCGCTGCCGAACGACGACGGCGGCCTCATCCCGCCGTACATCGCGCTCTCGCTGCTCAACATCGTGATCAACGTCATCTACTTCGGCGCTGCCTGGTACGCCGGCAACCGGGCCTGGGCGTCGGCGGTGGCGAAGCACGAGCTCGACCTCCGCACCGCCGAGCTCGCCGCCGAACGCGAGCGGAGCGCTGCCCAGGCGGTGACGATCGAGCGCGTGCGCATCGCCCGCGAACTCCACGACGTCGTGGCGCACCACGTGTCGCTCATGGGGGTGCAGGCCGGCGCGGCTCGACGCGTGATCGGCCACGACCCCGAGCAGGCGACGGCATCGCTCGGCGTGGTCGAGCAGAGCGCCCGGACCGCCGTCGAGGAGCTCCGCCGGATGCTCGGCACCCTGCGTGCAGACGAGGACGGCGGCGACGACGTCCGCGCGGCTCCGAGCACCGAGGGGCTCGGCCGGATCGGCGAGCTCGCCGACTCGGCCCGGACGGCGGGGCACCCGACCGAGTACGTCGTGGTCGGCAGCGTCCGCGACGTCCCGCCCACGGTCTCGGCGGTCGCCTACCGGATCGCGCAAGAGGCCGTGACGAACGTCCTCAAGCACGCCGGCCCGACGGCCCGGGCGGACGTCCGGGTGCGGTACCTCGACGACGGCGTCGAGGTCGAGGTCACCGACGACGGACACGGCGACCGAGCACCGCGGAACACTGCGGGCAGCGGACTCGGCCACGTGGGGATGCGCGAACGCGTCGCCGCGGTGGGCGGACGGATCGAGATCGGGCCGCGCGCCCGGGGAGGCTGGCTGGTGCGGGCATGGCTGCCGACGACCTGACCATCGTGCTCGCGGACGACCAGGACCTCGTCCGGGCCGGCTTCCGCGTCATCCTCGAGTCCGAGCCGGGGTTCCGGGTCGTCGGCGAGGCCGCTGACGGCGCCGAGGCGGTCGAGGCCGTGCGGACGCTCCGACCGGACGTGGTGTGCCTCGACGTCCAGATGCCGAACGTCGACGGGCTCGAGGCGGCGCGTCGGATCGCCGCGCTCCCGGAGCCACCGGCCGTGCTCGTCCTGACGACCTTCGACCACGACGACGCCCTCTTCCAGGCGCTCGAGGCCGGGGCGAGCGGGTTCCTGCTGAAGAACGCCTCCCCCGAGCGGCTGATCGATGCCGTCCGCACCGTGGCGGCCGGCGACGCGCTGCTCGCCCCGGACGTGACCCGCCGGGTGATCAGCCGCGCGACCGCCGGGTCCGGGGCGCCCGCGGCACCGGACGGCGACGAGGCGGTCGTCACGGCAGGGCTGACCGAGCGTGAGACCGAGGTCCTCCGGCTGCTCGCCCGCGGGCTGAGCAACGCCGAGATCGCGACGGAGCTGTGGGTCGGTGAGGCGACCGTGAAGACCCACGTGTCGAACGTCCTCCAGAAGCTCGGACTGCGCGACCGCATCCAGGCGGTCGTCTGGGCCTTCGAGCACGGCGTGGCCGGAACTCCCGCCTAGACCCCCGTCCGACCCGCGCTCCCCCACGCGGCGGAGCCCGCAGTGCCCCGATCCCCGTCGCCAGCCGGAGGCGCCCGTCGCACCCCGCGCAATAGCGTCGACGCAGGCGGAGCGAACCGCCGCGAGAGGGGAACGACATGCTCACCATCGACGGGGTGACCAAGCAGTACGGCGACCGCCGCGTGCTCGACGACGTGACGTTCACGGTCGGCGACGGACGCCTGACCGGGTTCGTCGGCGGCAACGGCGCCGGCAAGACCACCACGATGCGGATCCTGCTCGGCGTACTCCAGGCCGACGCCGGCACCGTGTCCATCGACGGCACCACGATCGGCCCGGCCGACCGTCGCCGCTTCGGCTACATGCCGGAGGAGCGCGGGCTCTACCCGAAGATGCCGGTCGCCGAGCAGATCACGTACTTCGCCCGGCTGCACGGCGTCGACAAGCGCACCGCGGCGAGCCGCACCACCGACCTGCTCGACCGGCTCGGCCTGGCGCCGCACGCCACCGACGCCGTCGAGAAGCTGTCCCTCGGCAACCAGCAGCGCGTGCAGGTCGCCGCCGCGCTCGCCCACGACCCCGAGGTCCTCGTGCTCGACGAGCCGTTCTCCGGCCTCGACCCGATGGCGGTCGACGTCGTGCTCGCCGTCCTGCGCGAGGCAGCGGCGGGCGGCGTGCCCGTGCTGTTCTCGAGCCACCAGCTGGACGTCGTCGAGCGGCTCTGCGACGACGTCGTGGTGATCGCCGGGGGCACGATCCGCGCCGCCGGCCCGCAGGACGAACTGCGGAAGCAGGCCGGCCCCGCCGCGTGGGAGCTCCTCGTCGACGGGGACGTCGCCTGGCTCCGCGACGAACCGGGCGTCACCGTCCGCGAGTTCGACGGCGGGTACGCCGTGTTCGAGGCCGACGACGCCACCGCGCAGCGCGTCCTGCAGCGGGCCGTCCAGCACGGCACCGTCGGGTCGTTCTCGCCGCGTGTCCCGCGGCTCAGCGAGGTCTTCCGGGAGGTCGTCCGATGAACGGCTCGTTCGTCCAGTCCGTCCGGCTCGTCGCCGCGCGCGAGATCCAGGCCCGCGTCCGCAGCAAGGCGTTCGTCGTGTCCGCCTGCATCCTCATCCTCATGGTCGTCGCGTCGATCGTCGTCGGCGGCATCGTCGGCAAGGCCACGGCGGGCGACACCACCCCGGTCGCGGTCGTCGACGGGGTCAGCCTGCCGACGAGCAAGGGGCTCGACGTCACCGAGGCGCCGACCGCTGCCGCCGCCGAACGACTCGTCGAGAACGGTGACGTCGACGCGGCGGTCCTGCCGTCCGACGACCCGCTCGGCTACAAGGTCGTGGGGCTCGACGACGCCCCGACCGACGTCGTCCAGGCGCTGAGCGTCTCCCCCCGCATCGAGCTGCTCGACCCGAACGCGATCCCCGGTGGCCTGATCTACATCGTGGCGCTGGCCTTCGGCGTCGTGTACTTCGCGTCCGCCGTGACCTTCGGTCAGTCGATCGCGCAGAGCGTCGTCGAGGAGAAGTCCACCCGCGTCGTCGAGATCCTGATGGCGGCGATCCCGGCCCGGGCGCTCCTGGCCGGCAAGGTCCTCGGCAACAGCGTGATGGCGTTCGCGCAGATCGTCGCGGTGGCGATCGCGGCGGCGGTGACGCTCGCGGTCACCGGGCAGGACAACATGTTCACGGTGCTCGGCCCGAGCATGCTCTGGTTCGTCGGGTTCTTCGCGATCGGCTTCGTGCTCATCGCCTCGCTGTTCGCGGCGGCCGCGGTGCTCGTCTCCCGTCAGGAGGACGTCGGCAGCGTCACCACCCCCGTGATGATGCTCGTGATGATCCCGTACATCCTCATCATCGTCGCGTACAACAACCCGACGATCCTCGGCGTGATGTCCTACGTGCCGTTCAGCGCGCCGATCGGGATGCCGATGCGGATCTTCCTCGGGACCGCCGAGTGGTGGGAGCCGATCCTGTCCCTCGTCATCGTGGCGGTCTCGGTCGTGCTCGTCGTGGTCGTCGGCGCCCGGATCTACGAGAACGCGCTGCTGCGCACCGGCAGCCGGGTGAAGCTGACGGAGGCACTGCGCGGCTGACGCCGCAGGACCGGACGGGAGGCGCGGTGCGGGTGAGCGGATCTGCTCACCCGCACCGCGCCTCCCGTCCCTGCGTCAGCGCGCTCAGGCGCTCAGCGTCGCGAAGGCGGACCGGTGCCAGACCAGCGGGCTGTGCGCGAAGTCCGACATGAGCCCGAGGACCCGGAGCACGACGATGTCGTGGTCACCCGCCGGGTAGGTGTGCTCGACGGCGCACTCGAGCCAGATCGGAGCGCCCTCGAGGAAGACCGACCCCGACTCGGACACCGTCGTGTCGACGCCGACGAACCGGACCGACTTGTCCTTCGACGCGAGCTGCCGGGTGACCTGCGCGTGCCCCTCGCCGAGGATCGAGACCCCGATCGTGCCGGCCGCACGCAGCACCGGCCACGTCGACGACGTGTGCTGCACCGCGAACATCACGAGCGGCGGGTCCTGCGACACCCCCACGGTGAAGGACGAGGCGACCAGCACGGTGGGCTCGTCGTCGACGACGGCGGCGAGCGCCGCGACCCCGCAGGGGAAGCCGGAGAACGCCTGACGGAGGGCACCGAGGTCGGGGGCCTCGGGCGAGTAGGGGCTGATCATGAGCGGGTTCCTTCCTGGAGGCTCGCGGTCGCGCCGAGGACGACGTCGCGCCACCGGGCGAGCCAGACCTCGGTCGATGCGGGCTCGGAGTACTGCTTGTCGTTGAGGTACAGGGCCGGAGCCGGGACGGTCGCACCGAGCTCGACGAGCACGGGCTTGAGGAAGACCTCGGGGGCGAGGGCGTGCGCGGGGCCGGCGCCGAGCATGAGCGGGACGGCGACGACACCGGCGAGGCCGTCCCCGGTGGCGAACTGGTCGAGGAAGAGCTTGAGGACGCCGGTGTAGGTCGCCTTGAACGTGGGCGAGGCGACGACGACGAGGTCGGACGCGGCGACGGTGCGCACCGCTTCCGACACCGCGTCGTCGCCCCAGCCGAGCAGGCCCGGGCCGAGGTCGATCACGTCGACGACGTGGTCGGGTGCCCGACCGGTGAGGCGTTCGAGCACGACCGTGGCCGCGTCGAGCGTCCGCGATGCCGGCTTGGGGTTGCCGGCGACGACGGTGGTGATCATCGATCTGCTCCTGCGGTCGGGGACGGTGTGCGACTGCAGTCCATCCGCCGTTCGTTTCGCCTCCGTGGCGCGCCCGTATCGGGTGGGTTACGCCAGGGGGCGCCGGATGCCACGGCGGGGAATGCCCTGGTCAGCGGGTGCCGCTCCGGGCGGGTCCGTCGCATTCCGCCAGCGGGGTCCGCTCGGCCGACCGCCGACTTGTGAGAGACGCGTTACCGGAAGTCGGCGCGATTGCTTCCGGGGTGTTTCGCCCGGGCGGCGCCGCCGCACGGACGCGCGGATCCGCACCGCTCCGGGGTGGGGCGGCGGGATCGCCCGCCCCGGAACGGCGCGGCACGGCGGCTCGACGACGTCGTGGCGTCGGTGGCCTAACACCGGCGAAACAAACGCCTAACAGGACCGTTACCGCCGGGCACCCGCTGGCGGGCCGCAGCCCGTTACATTCGCATCAGCCCCACCGGAGCGGCCCCGTCACCCCGACGCATCGCCCCCGGCGGAGCGCTCTCCCACACCCCGAAGTGACCGACGCCCCTCGTCGTCACGCCCACCCCGCGCCGCGGGGTGTTCGGCGTACCCGCAGCACCGGCAGCACCCGCACCCGTCACCCGTCCCCGCACCACGTCCTGGAGGTCCTCGACCGATGTCGTCCCCCGCACCCACCCGAACGCGGCTCGCACGTCCCGCGCTCCTGGCCGCCGCACTCAGCGGTGTGCTGTTCCTGTCCGCCTGCTCCGCCACCTCGACGGCCTCGACCGACTCGTCCGACGACTCCGCCGGGGTCGAGCACGCCACCAGCCAGATCACGGCGGCGAGCGTCGACCCGGAGTTCACCTTCGAGGGCAAGCCGTTCGACATGTCGAAGATCGCGGGCAAGACGATCTTCAACATCCCGAACTCGTCCGCCGTGCCGTTCATCGTGTCCGTCGACGAGGCCGGGCAGCAGCTCGCCGAGGAGTACGGCGCGAAGTGGATCGAGTACACGAACCAGGGCACGCCGACCGAGCAGTCCGCCGGCATCGACCAGGCGATCAGCCGGAAGGCCGACATCATCGTCCTCGCGCAGGGCGTCAACGGCGAGCTCATCGTCCCGGCGCTCAAGCGTGCGAAGGCCGCCGGCATCCCGGTGCTCATCAGCCACACGTACCAGACGGGTGAGGCGCTCCCCGACCAGCTGCAGGACCTCGTCGCCGCCCAGGTGACCGCGCCCTTCCACGAGGCCGCGAAGCTCAACGCCGACTGGGCCATCAAGGAGACGAAGGGCGCGGGTGACGTGCTCATCATCACCTCGTCGGAGGTCCCGCCGTCGGACGGCATCGTCAAGGCCATGCAGGAGGAGTTCGACGAGTACTGCTCGGGCTGCAAGGTGAAGGTGACGAACGTGCCGGTCGCCGACTGGGCGACGAAGATCTCGTCGACCGTCCAGTCCGCGATCCAGTCCGACCCGAACCTCGACTACGTCCTGCCCGTGTACGACTCGATGGCCCTCTTCGTCGAGGCCGGGGTGACGGCGGCCGGCAAGACCGGCCAGGTCTTCACGTCCTCGTACAACGGCACGCCCGCAGTGATGAAGATCCTGCAGGAGGGCAACGTCATGACGATGGACATCGGCGAGAACATGGAGTGGCTCGCCTACGCCACGCTCGACCAGGCCGGTCGCGTCCTGACCGACACCCCGATCATCGAGGACGGCGACGAGCAGACCCCGCTCAAGGTGTTCACGAAGGACAACGTCGACGAGGCGGGTACCCCGCCGGCGCCGAGCAAGGGCTACGGCGACGCGTACAAGACCGGGTACGAGGAGATCTGGGGTCCGGCGAAGTGAGCGCCACCCGGGAGGCACGGCGCAGCCCCGCAGCGTCCGCTGCGGTCGTCGAGGCCGGTGCGACCACCGCGCCGGTCCTGCGGATCAGCGGGCTCACCAAGCGGTTCGGCGGACTGACCGCGCTCGACGACGTCGAACTCGAGGTCCGTCCGGGCCAGGTGCACGCGCTGCTCGGCGAGAACGGTTCCGGCAAGTCGACCCTCATCAAGATCCTGTCCGGCACCTACGCGCCGGACCCGGGAGCGACGATCGAGGTCCGCGGCTCCCGGCTCCCGCTGCCGGTGCCTCCCGGGTACTTCCGCCGCGTCGGCATCAGCTTCGTCCACCAGGACCTGGCCCTCGTGCCGTCGCTCGGGGTGACCGAGAACCTCCGGCTCGCCACCGTCGTCGCCGGCCGCGGTCCGTTCGTCCGCTGGGGCGCCGAGCACCGGGCGGCCGCGGAGCTCTTCGCCCGCTACGGCGTGGACATCGACCCGCGGGCCCGGATCGAGGAACTGACCGACACGCAGAAGGCGCTCGTCGCGATCCTGCGGGCCGTCGCCGAGCTGGGCGACGACCGGGCGCTCATCGTCCTCGACGAACCGACGGTGTTCCTGCCGAAGGAGGACGCGGACCTGCTCTTCCGCGTCGTCAAGGACCTCGTGTCCGACGGCCGCACGTCGGCCCTCCTCGTGTCGCACGACATGGCCGAGGTCCTCGAGCACGCCGACCGCGTCACGGTCCTCCGGGCCGGTCGGGTCCAGGCGCACCGGGACACCGCGACCACGACCGCGGACGAGCTCGTCTCGCTCATCGTCGGACGCGGGCTCGACGGCGCGGCCGCACGCAGTGCCCGCCCCGCCACCACGGGCGACGCGGTCGTGACGGTCCGGGACCTCCGGGCCGGTGTCGTCGACGGGCTCTCGTTCGACGTCGCGGACGGCGAGGTCGTCGGCATCACCGGGCTCGCCGGCTCTGGCGTCGAGGACGTGCTTCCCGGCCTGTACGGCGCCCGGGCGGCGACCGGGACCCTCACGGTCCGGGACGCCACGGTCGACCTCGTCGCCACCAGCCCGGCGACCTCGATCGCCCGCGGGGTCGTCTACGTCCCCGCCGACCGCAAGCGCGAGGGCGGTGCCCTGACCCTGTCCGTCGAGCAGAACGTGACCCTGCCCGTCCTCGGGAAGCTCCGCGGACTGCTCGGGCTCTCGCCGGCACGGGAGCGGTCGCACGTCGAGGGCCTCGTCCGCGACTGGGACGTCCGTCCCGCCGACCCGTCCGCGCTCTTCGGCACGCTCTCCGGCGGCAACCAGCAGAAGGCCGTCCTCGCGAAGTGGATGCAGGACGACCCGCGGCTCGTGCTGCTCCAGGAGCCGACGCAGGGCATCGACGTCGGCGCCCGTGCGGCGATCTTCTCGATGCTCCGCCGGACCGCCGACCAGGGCGTCTCGATCGTCTGCGCCTCGACCGACTACGACCAGCTCGCCCAGATGTGCGACCGGGTCGTGGTCCTCGCCCACGGCCGCGTCCACGACGTGCTCACCGGCGACCGGATCGACCGCGACGTCATCGCGGCGGCCGTCGTCGCCAGCCTCGTCGATCCCGCTCCCTCCTCCCCCGACTCCTCCCCCGTCAAGGAGACCGCCTGATGTCCACCACCGCCGAACCCGCCCTCGAGACGTCGATCGTCCGCCCCACCCGCCCGCGCTTCTCGTGGGGGCACACCGAGCGCTACGCCCTGCTCGGCGCCTGGCTCGTCATCGTGATCGCGTTCAGCATCGCGCTCCCCGACACCTACCCGACCCTGGGGAACCTGCAGAACATCCTCGGGTCCCAGTCGGTGCTGCTCATCCTGGCGCTCGGCTTCCTGTTCCCCCTGACCGCGGGTGAGTTCGACCTGTCCGGCGCCTCGACGATGTCGCTCTCCGCCATGACGATCGCCGTCCTCAACGCCAAGATGGACATCCCGCTGCTGCCGGCGATCCTGGTCGGCCTGGCGATCGGCGTGGTCGTCGGCCTGGTGAACGGCCTGCTCACGGTCGCGTTCCGGATCGACTCATTCATCGTGACGCTCGGCACCTCGACGTTCATGATCGGGATCATCCAGTGGATGAGCGCGTCCTCGTCGGTGACCGGCATCGACCCGGCGCTCGTCCAGGCGACCGTCGGGTGGCGCGGGCTCGCCGGGCTGCCCCTGGCGTTCGTCTACGGCCTGATCGCCACCGTGGTCGTCCTCATCGTCCTCAGTGCCACGCCGGTCGGTCGACGGCTGCTCTTCGTGGGCACCGGTCGCACGGTCGCCGAGCTCTCCGGCCTGAACGTCCGCCGGCTCCGCGTCGGCGCGTTCGTCGGCGCGGGCCTCACCGCCGCGGTGGCCGGGGTCGTCTACGCCGGCACGCTCGGCGGGGCGGACCCCTCGAGCGGGCAGTCGTTCCTGCTCCCCGCGTTCGCCGCCTGCTACCTCGGGGCCACCGCGATCATCCCCGGACGCTTCAACGCCATCGGCACCTTCATCGCCGTCTACTTCCTGTTCTCCGGCGTCGTCGGGCTCCAGATGCTCGGCGCCGACAACTTCGTCCAGCAGCTCTTCTACGGCGGTGCGCTCATCGTCGCCGTCGCGGTCTCCCAGACGATCCGACGGCACTCCGTCGCGAGCGCCGCCAAGGCCGCCGCCAAGCAGTCCTGACCCTCCTCCACACACAGAAAGCGAGTCCCCCATGGACATCGGAGTCTTCATCCCGATCGGCAGCAACGGCTGGCTCATCTCCACCACCTCGCCGCAGTACAAGCCCTCGTTCGACCTCAACCTCGAGATCGTGCAGAAGGCCGAGTCGTACGGCTTCGACTTCGCCCTGTCGATGATCAAGCTGCGCGGCTTCGGCGGCCCGAGCGGGTTCTGGGACGAGAACCTCGAGTCCTTCACCCTGATGGCCGGCCTCGCTGCCCGGACGGAGCGCATCCGCCTGTTCGCCACCACGGCCGTCCTCACGATCCCGCCGGCGATCGCCGCACGGATGGCCGCCACGATCGACTCGATCTCGCACGGGCGCTTCGGGCTGAACCTCGTCGCCGGGTGGCAGAAGGCGGAGTACGACCAGATGGGGCTCTGGCCGGGCGACGAGGTGCACTTCAAGCGTCGCTACGCCTACCAGACCGAGTACATGCAGGTCATGAAGGAGCTGTGGGAGGACGGCGTCAGCAACTTCCAGGGCGAGTACTTCCAGATGGACGACTGCCGGATGCTGCCGAAGCCGACGTCGCACATCCCGATCGTCTCGGCCGGGCAGTCCTCGCAGGGCATGGCGTTCGCGGCGGAGTACTCCGACTACAACTTCTCGATGGGCGTCGGCGTGAACACCCCGACCGCGTACGCCGAGCAGAACGAGGCGCTCCTCGCCGCGCGGGAGAAGACCGGGCGGGACGTCGGCTCCTACGTGCTGTTCATGGTCATCGCCGACGAGACCGACGAGGCCGCGCAGGAGAAGTGGCGGCGCTACAGCGACGGCGTGGACGTCGAGGCCATCGCCTGGATGACCGGGCAGGCGCTCACCGACACGAACGGCGAGGACGGCAACACCGCGAAGCGGATCTCGCTGCCGGAAGGTGCCGTGAACATGAACATGGGCACGCTCGTCGGCTCCTACGAGCACGTCGCGGCGATGCTCGACGAGGCCGCCGACGTCGCGGGCACCAAGGGCATCATGCTCGTGTTCGACGACTTCCTGCAGGGCATGGACGACTTCGGCACCCGCATCCAGCCGCTCATGCGCACCCGCGAGGGCGTCGTGTCGTCGGCACCCGCCGTCACCCCGAGCGCGGTCACCGCATGACGGTCGGCAGCACGGCGCCGACCCTCGAGGTCGCGGTGGTCCAGGCCGGGCAGATCCCCGCCGACGGCGACGCCGCGCTCGACGGCCTCATCGCGCTGTTCGAGCAGGCCGCCGAGGGCGCCGACCTCGTCGTCTTCCCCGAGCTCACCACCACGCCCTACTTCTGCGGCGTCCGGAACGACAGCCGCAAGGCCTGGGCGCAGCCCGTGCCCGGTCCGGCGACGGCACGGTTCGCCGAGGCCGCGCGCCGACTCGGCACGGCGGTCGTGTTCGGCCTCTACGAGGACGCCGGCGACGCGCAGTACAACAGCGCGGTGCTCATCGACGCCGACGGCACCCTCGTCCACGGCACCGACGTGCACGGCGACCGCGTGCCGGCGTACCGGAAGACGTCGATCCCGACGAACGCGATCTCCGACGTCGACGAGAAGCACTACTTCGCGCCGGGGTCGGGGCCGGTCGTGTTCGACGCGCTCGGCACCCGCTTCGGCATGCTCATCTGCTACGACCGGAGCTTCCCCGAGTACTGGCTCGCGTCACGGGCCGCGGGTGCCGAGGTGATGCTCGTGCTCGTCTCCTCGATGGGGTTCCGCGAGACGCTCTTCACGCAGGAGCTGCAGGTCCGCGCCCTCGAGACGCAGACCTGGGTCGTCGCCCCGAACCGCGGCGGCGAGGAGACCGTGGACGGCAAGACCGTGAGCTACTTCGGCCGCTCGTCGGTCGTGTCGCCCCGCGGCGAGCTCGTGGTCTCTGCCCCGGCGCACGAGGCCGGACCCATCGTCCGGGCGACGCTCGACGTCGCCGAGGTGGCCGCGGCGCGGGAGGACTTCCCGCTCGGGCGCGACCGGCAGCCCGGGGTGTTCCGGTACCTCGCGGACGCCCACGCCGCGGCGGTGCCGGCGTGACGGACGTGTTCGCGGTCGTGCGCGGGACGATCGCGCCCCAGCTGGAGCAGGCGCTGCACGACAGCCGCGCGAACCCGCTCCCGGCCGCCCCGTCGTCCCTGCCGGCGGAGCCCGGGCACAGCCAGGCGCTGTTCACCCGGCTCCTCGCGGCGGCGATCGACGCGGCACCGACGCCGGCAGCACCGGTCGCCCCCGGTCCGGCGTCCACGGTGTCCACGGCCGCGACGGCGTCCGACCCCGCCGCGGCGAGCGTCACCGAGCTGCTCGCGGCCTACCGCGACGGTTCCACCACCCCCGCCGCCGTCGTCGGAGCCCTCGCCCCGCACTGGACGAGCGACGACGTGTGGTCCGACGCCGTCCTCCGCCTGGTCGACGGCGCCGAGCAGGCAGCGGTCGAGTCGACCCGGCGCTGGGCCGCGGGCGAGGCCCGTGCGCTCGAGGGCGTGCCGTTCGCGGTGAAGGACATCATCGACGTCGCCAGCACGGTCGTCACGAGCGGCTCGCTGCAGACCGGTGACCGCGTGGCCCCCGCTGACGCCACCGTGGTCGCCCGGCTCCGTGCTGCCGGGGCGATCCCGGTGTTCACGGCGGCGACGACCGAGTTCGCCTGCGGCGGCCCGCACAACGCCCGGTACGGCGCCGTGCGGAACCCGTGGGACCCCGAGCGCTGGACGGGCGGGTCGTCGACCGGCTCCGGTTCCGCCCTCGCCGCACGCATCGTCCCGCTCGCGCTCGGGTCGGACACCGGCGGATCGATCCGGGTGCCGTCGGCGCTGTGCGGGACGACCGGCATCAAGCCGACGTACGGCCTCGTCCCGCGCACGGGCGTCGCGAGCCTGTCGTGGACGCTCGACCACGTCGGACCGATGGCCCGCACCGCCGAGGACCTCGCGCTCGTGCTCGCCGTGATCGCCGGTGGCGACGGGCAGGACCCCACGACGCACACCGCGGTCCCGCTCGTCGAGGCGGCACCGGGACGGATCGCGGGGATGCGCATCGGCGTGCCCCGGGCCTGGTTCACCGAGCGGGTGGACCGTGCGGTGCTCGACGCGCACGCGGCCGCGGTCGACCGGTTCGCGGCACTCGGGGCCGAGATCGTGCCGATCGAGTTCGACGACCTCGAGGCGATCGACGCCGAGTGCTGGACCGTCTTCTACGGCGAACTCGCGGCCAACCAGGAGGCCAACGCCGCCACCGCCGACCTGTTCGACGCCGGCACCCGTGCGCGGTTCGACGTCGCGTTCACGCCGACGGCCGCGGACTACCTCCGGTCCCTCCGACGCCGTCCGCTCGTGCAGGCCGCGATGGTCGCACGGATGGACGAGGCCGGGGTCGACCTCGTCCTCACGCCGGGGATCGGTGCCACGGCGCCCCGACTCGACGACCTCACGATGACGGTCGACGGCGTGCCGTACAACCTGCACGACGTGATCCCCCGGAACACCCGGGTCTTCGACTACGTCGGCTTCCCGGCGCTCATGATGCCCGCCGGGACCGCGCCGGACGGTCTGCCGGTCGGCGTGCAGCTCGTCGCACGCCCGTGGGACGACCGACTCGTCCTGTCCGCCGCCGCCGCGTTCCAGGAGGTCACCGACCACCACCACCGGGTGCCGCCGGCATCCGCCACGGGAGGGTCGACCGATCAGTAACCGCACCACGGACGAGGACGGCGCCCGCCGACGCGCGTGGCAGGTGCTCTGCGCGTCGAGCCTGAGCGTCGTCCTCGTCTTCATCTCCTCGAGCGCCCTGCTCGTCGCGCTCCCCGACGTCAGCCGTGACCTCGACGCCTCCGCCCTGCAGTCCAGCTGGGTCCTGCTCAGCTACATGCTCACCACGACGACGCTCATCCTCGTCTTCGGCCGGATCGCGGACCTCGTCGGGCGTCGCCGTCTGTACATCGCCGGCATCCTCGTCTTCCTCCTCGCCTCGCTCGCGTGTGGTGCAGCACCGGACGCCGCCGTCCTGCTCGCCGCCCGACTCGTGCAGGGCGTGGGTGCGGCGGCCATCGTCACGAACACCACGGCGCTCCTCACCGACGTGTTCCCGGAGTCGATCCTGTCGCTCGGCCTCGGGCTGAACGCCACCGTCGCCGCCGTCGGACAGGTCATCGGCCCGGTCGTCGGCGGCCTCGTCGCGGAGTCGTTCGGCTGGCGGTGGATCTTCCTCGCCGGGGTCCCGATCTCGCTCGCGGGGCTCGTCTGGTCGCTGCGACTCATCCCCCGCACCGCCCGACCACGCTCCGGCGAACGCCTCGACGTCCCGGGCTCGGTGCTCTCCGTGGCCGCGGTCGGGCTGCTGGTCGGTGCCGTGTCGGTCGGCGGTTCCGCGGGCTGGGCCACCGTCCCGGTGGTCGCGATGGCCTCCGGCGCGGTGCTGCTCGGAGCGGTGTTCGTGTGGACCCAGCGCCGGGTCCCGCACCCGCTCGTCGACCCGGCGATCTTCCGCGACCGGGCGACCATCACGCTCTTCTCGGCCGCCGGCCTCTGCGCACTGTCGAGCTACGCCCTCGTGCTCCTGGCGTCCCTGTCGTTCCAGGCCGTCTCGGGCAAGGACGCCGTCGAGGCCGCGCTCTGGGTGCTCCCCACCCCGATCGGCACGACCGTGGCCGCGGCGAGCGCCGGGGTCCTCGCCCGCCGGGTGCCCGCGCGCACGCTCTCCACCATCGGCATGCTGCTCATCGCGGTCGGGGCGGCGGTGCTCGCGGGGTCGCTCGCCGACGACGGTGCCTACGCCGTGACGGCCGTCGGACTCGGTGCCGTCGGGGTCGGCACCGGGGTGTTCATGACGCCGAGCACCTCGGCCCTGATGACCCGCGTCCCGGAGCACCGCCGGGGCATCGCGAACGCCATCCGGTCGGCGCTGCAGAACGCGGGCTTCCTGTTCTCCACGGCGCTCGGTCTGGCGATCGCCACGAGCGGGCTCTCTGCCGCGCAGCAGGCCGCGGCGTACGACGGCAGCCTGCTCGGCCTGCCGGCGACCGACGTCCAGGCCTTCGTCGACGGCGTGCGCACCGCCGCGCTCACGTTCGCCGGGTGCGCGGTCGTCGGCGCGCTCATCGTCGCGTTCGGCCCGTTCGGTCCCCCGGACCGCCAGGCACCGCTCCGACCGGACACGTCCGGCCCGGTGCCCGAGCCGGGGACGAGCGCATGACCGCCACGACGGGCACCGACCGCACGCAGGGGCCGACCGCCGGCCGACGTGCCGGGGTCGCGCCGCGCCTCCAGGCCCCCACCAGCCAGCCCCACGACGGAAGCAGGACCGCATGACCGACGACCACGACGACTACGTCTCGGCCGGCTACACCGGTGCGCTCGAACCGGGCCGACGGGCGGCGCTCGTCGTCGTCGACCCGGTGAACGCCTACGTCGACCCGGCGTGCGGGCTGTACGCCGGCGTCGAGGAACCCGTCGAGCGCATGCGCGAGCTCACGGCCGCGGCCCGGGCGGCCGGTGTGCACGTCGCCGTCACGACCATGGCGCTGTCGGCCGACGGCTCCAACGCGGGGGTGTTCTTCCGGAAGGTGCCGGCCCTCGCGGCGTACCTGCCCGGCACGTCCACCGGCGCGTTCATCGAGGGGCTCGCGCCGGTCGACGGGGACACCCTCGTGCCGAAGCAGTACCCGAGCGCGTTCTTCGGGACCTCGCTGGCCGCCGACCTCGTCGCACGAGGGGTCGACACGCTCTTCATCGCCGGACTCTCGACGAGCGGGTGCATCCGGGCCACCGCGACGGACGCCATGCAGCACGGCTTCGTGCCGATCGTCGTGCGCGAGGCCGTCGGCGACCGGCTGCCGAGCGTGCACGAGGCGAACCTGTTCGACATCCAGGCGAAGATCGGCGAGGTGTGGGGCATCGACCGGGTGCTCGCGCTCTGGAGCGCCGCGTGAGCACCGAGGCCCCGGTCCGCGGACGGCCCCGCAACGCCGCGGTCGACGAGGCCGTGTACACGGCGTGCATCGCGATCCTCGCCGAGGGCGACCCCCGTGCCTTCACGATCCGGGCGGTCGCCGACGCCGCCGGGGTGGGGGCGGCGACGATCTACCGGCGCTGGTCCAGTCGCGACGTGCTCCTCACCGAGACCGTCATCCGCCTGATGGAGGAGTCGATCCCGACGATCCTCGACGCCCCGATCGACGAGGGCGTCCTCGGGCTCACCCGCGGCTGGGTGCACGCGCTCGTCGCGACCCCGGTCGGCCGGGCGCTGCCGCTCATCGTGGAGCTCGCCTCGCACGAACCCCGGGTCGCCGAGGCGGTCGCCGCGTGGCACCTCGACCGACGGGTCCGGGTGAACGCGATGCTCCAGCGGGCGATGGACGCCGGCGACCTGCGGCCCGACGTCGACCTCGGGATCGCCGTCGACCTGCTCGGCGGTCCGACCTTCTACCGCCGGGTGTTCGTGTCCATCGACATCCAGGCACCCGACTACCCGGTGCGCCTCGCCCGGGAGTTCCTCCGGTGGGCCGGGTGGACCGGCGACACCACGACCGTGGGGGTGGTCTCGTGACCGACGTCGCACCGGACGACCGACTGGACGGCACCGCGGGACGTCGTCCGGTCCCGCCGTGGACGGACATGGCCATCGGCGACGTCACGCCCGGGCACTGGATCGGCTTCAACCGACGCTCGGACGCCGCCCGGCAGGTGTCCGACCTCATCCGCGCGGACATCGTCGCCGGACGGTTCACCGGACCGCTGCCGTACGAGTGGGAACTCCTCGACCTGTACGGCACGACGCGGAACGTCCTGCGCGCGGCGCTGACCCTCCTCAAGGAACAGCGCCTGCTCACCCGGGCACCGCGGTCGGGCACGTTCGGCGTGCGTCCGGTGGCCTCGGTGAGCCTCGCCCGGACCACCGAGGAGGTCACGATCTACGGCGAGAACACCGGCGGCAGCGTGTTCGACTCCCCGCGGCTGAGCATCGTGCACCTGTGCGTCCAGCTCGTGCCCGCGCCCGAGACCGTCCGCCGGAACCTCGAGATGGACGGCAGCGCCGCGTACTTCGTCGAGAGCCTCATCTCGTTCGACGGGGAGCCGAGCCGGGTGCGGACGAGCTGGGTGCCGCAGGAGCGGTTCCCGGACCTCGTGTCGGAGCCGCTCACCGAGTACGTGCCGGACGTGCTCGTGCGGCGGGTCGGGCAGCGGCCGGTCGCTCGTCGACTGCTGCTCAGCACGGTGAACGCCGACCAGTGGAGCGCGGACCTGCTCGACATCGACCCGGGGCAGGCGATCTTCCACATCGAGCGGCTGATGTGCCTGGCCGACGGGACCCCGGTGGAGTACGGGTTCTCGCGGTACCGGGGCGACCGGGCGGTGATCGACTCCCGCATCGTGTGAGCCTCGACGCCGTCAGAGGAGCCCGAACACCGCCTGCGCGCCGAGGCTCGTCCCCGCCACGAGCACCCACAGCGCGATCCCGAGCAGCATCGGCCGGAACCCCGCCCGCCGGAGCGCGCCGAAGTCCGTCGAGACCCCGATCGCGGCGAGCGCCACCGTGATGAGGAACGTCGCGGCGGTGGAGAACCCCGGGGCCGCTGCGGCCGGCAGGACCCCGAGGGTGCGGAGGAGCACGACCACGAGGAACCCGATGAGGAACCACGGGACCAACCGGAACACGCGGAACCCGCGGACGCCCCCGGCGCGGGCCGTGTCCACGCCGGACGCGACCTGCTCGCGGGAGGTGCGCCGTGCCTCCAGGCCGGCCAGCCCCACGACGATCGGGATGATCATGAGCGTCCGGACCAGCTTCACGACCACCGCCGTGTCGGTCGCCTGGCGACCGTAGACGGTCGCCGTGGCGACCACCGACGAGGTGTCGTTCACCGCGGTGCCGGCGAAGACGCCGAACGCGTGCTGCGAGAGTCCCAGCGCGTGGCCGACCAGGGGGAAGACGAAGACGGCGGCGATGTTGCACAGGAAGATCGTCGACATCGCGTAGGCGACGTCCGCGCTGACCGCGCCGATCACGGGCGTGACGGCCGCGATCGCCGAGGCGCCGCAGATCCCCGTCCCGACGCCGATGAGCGTGCGGAGGGCACTCGAGACCCGGAGCAGCCGACCGATCCCCCACGCTGCGACGAGGCACACGACGAGGGTCGTCAGCATCACGGGCAGCGTCTCGCCGCCGATGCGGAGCACCTCGGCGATCGAGAGCTGGGCGCCGAGCAGGACGACGGCGAACTGCAGGATCCGGCTCGAGGCGAACTTCACGCCGGGCTGCAGCAAGCCGAGATCGCCGCCCGAGCCCGCGCCGGTGCCGTCGTGGTGTCGTCGTCGGCGGACGAGCCACCCGACCAGGGCGCCGAGCACGACCGCGGGGACCGGGCCGCCGACGACCGGGATCTCGCGGCCGACGACGGTGGCGGTGAGCCCGATCACGAGGGCGAGCGCGACACCCGGCAGGACGGAACGGGTGGCGATGCGGGTCAGGGGCACGGTCCCAGCATGGTCACGTCGTGCTCCCTCCGCCACCAGCGCGGTCGTGGGGACGTCGCGGCGGTCGCTCAGCCCCCCTGGACTGGAGGCACGGGGCGCGGTCCGCGGACCGCGCGGGCGGGCAGGATGGCCCAGTGGAGTACGAAGCCGAGCGGTGGGTTCAGCGGCTCCGGGACGGTGTCGCGCCACCGCGGTGGTCGCTGGTCGTGACGGTGGTGCTGTTGGTCGTGATCGGCGGCGGGGCGCTCATGCTCGAGCTCCCGCACCTCGACTGGTTCACCAGCGGCCGACACCGACTCTCCCTGTTGCTCCTCCCGGTCGTCCTGCTGGCCTGGGGCCTCTGGGTCGCGTTCGGCTCACGGTCCAGCGGACGACGCGACCGGCGCGCCCTCGCCCACATCCGGGCTCGTGGTCCGGTGCGCTTCCACCTGCCCGTACGGCCCGCGGGCGACGAGGCACCGCAGATCTGGACGGTGCACGACCACGGCTTCTCCGCGTGGACGCCTGACCGTGTCGACCCGGTGGACGCGCTGTCGTGGCACGACGTCGAGAGGATCGACCTCGTGACCGAAGAACGACGGGGGCAGCGCGTCGATGTGGCGATCCGCATCTCGCAGGTCGACGGCGGCTGGCTCGTGCTCCTCCCTCGAACAGCGCTCGGCCGCCCGTACCCAGCTCGCCAGGTGAAGCTCGACGTCCTCATGCGCGTGCTCCGCTCGCTTCGCCGTGAGCCGGCCCGCTGACCGGAGGTGGTCCGACCCGGTCGGAGCGCGGAGGTGGCGCCGGAGGCCGGGCACCTCGTCACGCGGGTCGCGGCTCAGCCGGCCGGCGGCACCTGCCCCGTCATCACCACGCGCCCGGCAGCGTCGTCCCACCGGAACGTCGCGTCCGCCCGACCGCTCGCGTCCGCAGTCGACTCGTCCGGCTTCGCGTAGCGGTAGGCGACCGCGATCGTCGACGGGTCGGTCCGGCTGATGTCCGGGACGAAGCCGTACTGCTCCTTCGTGGCCGTGCCGAGGTAGCGGCCGTCGTGGAAGAGGAGGATCGCGACCGGCGAGCTGCCGGTCGCGAGGTCCAGGCTCACCGTGACCCAGGACAGCGGGGCGCACGCCTCGTACCCGGACGTGTCGGCCCGTGCGGCGTCCCACTTCGCGTCCTCGAGCCCGGCCGGCAGCGGCAGGTCGGCGATCGGCTGGGCGGCGGCCTCGGCACCGGTCGACGGACCGCACGTCGGCGTGGGGGTCGGAGTCGACGTCGGGGTCGGGGTCTCGGCGACCGCAGTCGGCGTGGCGGTCACGGTGCGGGTGGCGGTGGCGGTGGGGCCGGCGGTCGTCCCGCCGCTGCACCCGGTCAGGGCAACGGCCAGGACGGCGGCGAACAGGATCCCCCCGGTGGTGTTCACGGTGCGCATCCGGACAGGTTCCTCCTCGCCCTGCACAGAGTTCTCGGCGTATTCTTGGTTTCGGAAGCAACGACGATTCCGGCCATGCCTCGTCGTGTCGCGTTCCCCGACCTCGACGGGCCCCGACCCGACCAAGAGCCCTCGTGTCTGAACACCTCATCGAGTACGTCGCCCGTGACCGAACGGGCATCACCGCCGTCGTGACGACCACCAGCGTCATCGACGTCGACACCGTGATCAAGCACATCCACGCCGGTCACGCCGGGTACTACGTCGCGGCCGACTCGTGGAAGCGCACGCCGGTGCGGAGTCTGTCGTTCCTCGGGGGCGCGTACCTGTTCGCGAACTGGGACGGCTCGAAGCGGAACATGCTGCACGATCTCGCGCTCCGCGCTCCGACCCGGTCCATCGAGACGAAGCCGGTGGCGCGGCGTCCGCGGTTCTCGCGGGTGCTCGACGCGATCCTCGGCCGGCGGCGGTCCCACCGGCACTGACCGCACCGACCGACGGACGGGAGGCACGGTGCGGGCCCGCCCCGCGCCTCCCGTCCGCCGCCGGTGCGCGAGATCAGTCGTCGTCGCGGCGACGCGACCGCGTCCGCCGGAACCGCTTGCCGGTCTCCTCGTCGACCGCGATGCTGCCCGTCGGCAGGTTCGAGAAGTCGGGCGCGATCACGGTCGGCTCCGGGACGCCACCCGGTCCGTCGAGGACGAGGATGTTGCTCGTGCTCGTGAGCGTCCGCCCCCGGAAGAAGTCCGGGGACCGCACCCACCAGACGACCATCAGCACGACACCGATGAGGATCGCGCCGACACCCACCACGGCGACCGCTCCGATGCCGAGGATCGTGACGTCCTTGCCGTCGTCGCCCTGCAGCCAGTCGGGTTGGGCGAACTGCACGAGTCCGTAGACGAACGTCACCGCGAGCGTCAGGCCGCCGAGCAACGGGACGAGCCCCCGCATGACGAAGTTCCGCACGGTGCTGAAGAGTGTCCGTCGGTAGACCCAGACGCACGCGAAGCCGGTCAGCCCGTAGTAGAACGCGATCATCAGGCCGACGGAACCGATCAGGGCGGTGAGCAGGTTCGTCGAGATGACGGTGAACAGCACGTAGAAGCCGATCGACGCGATGCCCATCCCGATGGTCGACCAGGTCGGCGTGAGGAAGCGCCGGTGGATCCGGGCGAAGTGCGACGGCAGGGCCTTGTAGACCGCCATCGAGAGCGAGGTGCGGGCGGTCGGCATGATCGTGGTCTGCGTCGAGGCGGACGCCGAAGTGAGGATCGAGAACGACAGCAGGGCCATCGCCGCGTGCCCGAGGAACGAGTTGCCGAAGAGCGCCGGGCCGATCGCCGAGAACACGTCGTCCGCGTTGCCCTGCGCCCCGAGGCCGATGCCCTTCGTCCCGACGCCGGCGAACGCGATCGCCGCGATCGACACGAGGGCGTAGATGACGAGGAGCAGGACCGTGCTGATGACGGCTGCGCGACCGGGGGTCTTCTCGGGGTCCTTCGTCTCCTCGTTGAGCGAGACGGCGGTGTCCCAGCCCCAGTAGATGAAGATCGCCGTGAGCATGGCGGGGGCGATGACCGAGCCGAAGTCCATGCCGCTCGGCCACAGCCACGACAGCGACGGTGTGATCGAGCCCTCGACGCCGTTGCCGGTGCCGACCCGCACGAGCGCGACGGCAGCGAACATCACGAGCACGAGCACCTCGATGCCGAGCAGGACGTACTGCAGCCGGGCCGACACCTCGACGCCGACGTAGCAGATGAAGGTCATCACGGCGATCCAGGCCACACCGGCGACGGTCGACCAGAGCGTGCTGTTCCCGAGGGCGCTGATCGCCGGGTCGTTCGTGAGGACGCCAACGAAGGAGTACCCGTACGAGCCGGCGATCTGGGCGAGGTTCGCCATCACGATGACGTCCGCGGCGATGATCCCCCACCCGCCGAGCCACCCCGTCACGGAACCGAACGCCCGGGTCGCCCAGGTGAACGTCGTGCCGCAGTCGGGGTCCTCGCGGTTGAGCTCCTGGTAGGCCACGGCGATCATCCACATCGGGATGAACGCGAGCAGCATGATCGCCGGGGCCTTCACCCCGGCGAGGAGCGCTCCCCCACTGGCCACGACCAACCCGAGGCTCGCGGCCAGGCTGTAGGCGGGCGCCGTGGACGAGATGCCCATGACGACGCTGCCGACCAGGCCGATGGCCCCCGGTCGCAGTCCCTTCTCCGTGCCGACGGTCTCGGTCGACACCGTCACGACCCGTTCGTCTCGCATGACCACCACGCTCTCTCGATGGCGAGCGACGGAAACCGTCGCCGTCGCTCCACGACTCTGTGGATACGAGCACTGAAACTAGACCTCAGCAACGATTTCCGCACCTGGCTGTGTCAATCTTGATCCAGTCCCGAGAGGAGCACCAGCATGGAGGACGCCGACGTCGTCGTGATCGGTGCGGGCGTGGCGGGGCTCGCGGCCGCACGGGTGCTCGCCGGGGCCGGGCGCCGGGTCGTCGTGCTCGAGGCCCGGGACCGGATCGGCGGTCGGGTCCACACCGACCGGACCGACGGGCACGTGACGGACCTCGGCGCGTCGTGGATCCACGGCGTCGAGGACAACGCCGTGGCCGACGCCGTCGCCGCGTTCGGCCTCCGCACGGTCGAGTTCACCGTCGGCGGGTACCAGGTCGACAGCCGGCCGATCGCGTACCACGGGCCCGACGGTCGTCGGCTCGAGGCCGGTGCAGCCGCCCGGTTCGCCGACGACGTGCGCACGGTCGACCGCGCCCTGGCCGACGAGGTCGAGCGATCGGCGCCGCTCGACAGCTACCGCGACGTGGTCGCCCGGGCCGTCGCGGCGCAGGGCTGGGACGCCGAGCGGGCGGAACGGGTCAGCGAGCACCTCGAGCACCGGAGCGAGGAGCAGTACGGGGTCGCGAGCGACGAGCTCGCCGCGCACGGGCTCGACGACGACACGATCGCGGGCGACGAGGTGGTGTTCCCGGACGGCTACGACGCCCTGCCCGCACACCTCGCCGTGGGGCTCGACGTCCGGCTCGGGCACGTCGTCGAGCGCATCGACCACGGGGACGGCGGGGTGGTGGTCACGAGCAGCCGCGGCCCGTTCCACGCCGAGGCCGCCGTCGTCACGGTGCCCGTCGGGGTGCTGCAGGCCGGTGACCTCGTGATCGAGCCACCGCTGCCCGCACGGCACCGGCAGGCACTCGGACGGCTGCGGATGAACGCCTTCGAGAAGGTCGTCCTGCGGTTCCCGGAGCGGTTCTGGGACGCCGACGTCTACGCGGTCCGGCAGCTCGGTCCGGCCGGACGGTGGTGGCACTCCTGGTACGACCTGACGCGGCTCGACGGGGTGCCGACGCTGCTCACCTTCGCGGCCGGTCCGGCAGCGCGGGCGATCCGGGGCTGGAGCGAGGAGCGGGTCGCGGGCTCGGTGCTCGAGCAGCTCCGGCGACTGTACGGCGACGCCGTGGGGACGCCGACGTCGGTGCTCGTGACGGCGTGGCAGGACGACCCGTTCGCCCGGGGCTCGTACGCGCACATGCTCCCGGGGTCGACGACGAGCGACCACGACGACCTCGCGGTGCCGATCGCGGGACGCGTGCACCTGGCGGGTGAGGCGACGTGGACCGACGACCCGGCGACGGTGGCCGGCGCGCTGTACTCGGGGCACCGTGCGGCGGTCGCGGTGCTCGGCCACGACGTTCCGATCGACCGGGTCTGGACGGGTACACCCGCCGGGTGACCTGTGCGAGGATCGTCGAGCACGCCGGCACGAGGGGTCCGGCACGAGGGGGAGAGCATGCTCGCGAGCGATGTGGCGAACGCGAAGTTCGCACCGACGAAGTGGCGCGAAGGGTACGACCAGCGCGAGGTCGACGACTTCCTCGACCGCGTGGTGGTCGCGCTGCGGCAGCACACCACCCGCCGCTGACCGGCCCCGTCAGACGCTGACCGGCCCGGTCAGGCGCTGACCGCGCCCGCGGCGTCCCCGATCCGCAGCCCGGTCGCCACGAGCCGCGCGACCGCCGGCGTCTCCCGCCCGACCGGCCACCCGAGCACCGTCGTCGCGAGGGGCGCGTCGAGCACCGGCACCGCGACGTGCTCGGGCCACTGCCAGGCCCGGCTCGAGCGCGGGATCACGAGCAGCGTCCGACCGAGCGCGACGAGCTGCGCCAGCTGCGACTGCGAGTGCACCTCCGGCCCCGGCCCCGGCGGGTAGGTCCAGTCGGCGAGCGGCCACCGCGCCATCGGCAGGTCGGGGACCGACGACACCTCGGCCATCGTGAGGGACCGGCGGTCGGCGAGCGGGTGCGAGGCGGGGACGATCGCGACCTGCGGCTCGGAGTACAGGTCGACCGACTCGATCCCGGTGAAGTCGTCGAACGGCCGGTGCATGACCGCCACGTCCGCCGTGCCGTCGAGGAGGAGTCCCGCCTGCTCACCGATCTCGCAGAGCACCACGTCGACCGGCACGTCCTCGGGGGCGGCGTCGAGCAGGGCCTGCAGGAACTCGTGCGACGACCCGGCCTTCGTCGCGAGGACGAGCCGCTGCTCCGGTGACCCCGCGCGTCGGGTCCGCCGGACGGCAGCGCGCACGGCGTCGAGGGCGGCCTGGGCTTCGCGGAGGAGCGCCGACCCCGCGTCGGTCAGGGTCACGCCACGACGGTCACGGTCGAAGAGCCGGACGCCGATCCGCTCCTCGAGCTGCCGGATCGCCCGCGACAACGGCGGCTGCGCCATCCCGAGCCGGAGCGCCGCGCGGCCGAAGTGCAGTTCCTCGGCGACGGCGACGAAGTACCGGAGCTCGCGCGTCTCGACATCGTCCACGACCGGCAGCCTACGCCGACCGATACCCGGCGAGTATCACCACCCACCCGATCGGTGTTGGACGCGGGAACCACCCCGGACGGACGATCGAGCACATGGACGACAAGACGACCGCGCTGGTGACCGGCGCGAACAAGGGCATCGGGTACGCGATCGCCGAGCAGCTGGGCGCGACGGGGATGCGCGTGCTCGTCGGCGCACGGAGCGACACCGGCCGCGAGGAAGCAGTGGAACGACTGCGGGCGAGCGGGGTCGACGCCCACGGGGTCCGGATCGACGTGACGAGTGACGAGGGCGTGGCAGCCGCCGCAGCGGAGGTCGAGGAGCGCTTCGGCCGACTCGACGTCCTCGTGAACAACGCCGGGATCTCGGGCCCGTTCGATCCGGAGACGTGGACGCAGGACCCGACGACGCTCGACCTCGACGTCGTCCGGCAGGTCGTCGACGTCAACGTCTACGGCGTCGTCCGCGTGACGAACGCGATACTGCCGCTGCTGCGCCGCTCCCCCGCGCCGCGCATCGTGAACGCGTCGAGCAGCATGGGGTCCCTCGGCCGCCAGCCGGGTCCGGTGATGGCCGCGTACGCTCCGTCGAAGACGTTCCTCAACGGGATCACGACCCAGTACGCGAGGGCGTTCGCGGACACCCCGGTCATCGTCAACGCTGCATGCCCGGGGCTCGTCGCGACGGACTTCAACGGCTTCAGCGGCGACCGCACGGCCGCGCAGGGCGCGGCGACGGCGGTGCGGCTCGCGACGCTGCCGGACGACGGCCCGCGTGGTGGCTTCTTCGAGGACGCGGGCGTCGTCCCCTGGTGACCACGGACACGACGGGAGGCCCTGCGCACGTTCCGCACGCGGCGGACGTGAGCAGGGCCTCCCGTCTGGTGCCCCGGTCGTCAGACCGCGGCCGACGCCGTCTCCAGCGTGGCAGCGAACGGGTCGAAGTCCTCCGGCAGGGACGCGATCGCCCCGACGGTGGACTCGACCTCGACGAACGACCGCCGCTCGATGGACTCCTCCACCGAGACCATCGCGTCGAGCACGTGGTACCCGACGGCACCGGTCGCGATGTGCGAACCGCCGCCCCGGATGGCCCGCGCCATGTCGAGCACACCGAGGCCTCGGCCGACCGTCGGCTCCTCGTCGAGGAGCGTCTCCCACTCCTGTTCGAACGGCCACGAGGCGCCGACGGGGATCGGTCGGGCGATCCGGATCGGGTGCCCGCCGCCGAACGTGTTCGGGTCGGGCAGGACGATCGTGCCCTCGGTGCCGTTGACCTCGAAGACGCCGTGCCGGAACAGCGGGGTGTCGAACGACAGCAGCGACTGCGCGTTGCCACCCTGCTCGAACGACGACAGGACGGACACGTGGGTGGGCACCTCGACGGGGAACGACTGGCCCGCGTTCGGCCCGACGACGAGCTCTCGGGTCTCGCGGGACCGCGACCCGGTCGCGACGACGGAGTCGATCGGCCCGAGCAGGTGCACGAGCGCCGTGAAGTAGTACGGGCCGATGTCGAACAGTGGGCCGGCGCCCTTGGCGTAGAGGAACGACGCGTTCGGGTGGAACACGTCCGGCCCCTGCCACTGCATGCTCGTGACCGCGGTGAGCGGCGTGCCGATCGCACCGGCCTCGATCGCCCGCTTGGCGGTCTGCCACCCCGGGCCGAGCACGGTGTCGGGCGCGATGCCGAGCTTGAGCCCGAGCTCGTCGGCGAGGGCGACCAGGCCCGCAGCGGACTCGCGGTCGACCCCGATCGGCTTCTCGCTCCACACGTGCTTGCCCGCGCGGAGGGCGTCCGTGGACACCGCCACGTGCGTGGCCGGCAGCGTCAGGTTGATGACGATCTCGACGTCGGGGTCGGCGAGGACCGACGCACCGTCGCCGGAGGCCGCGACGCCCCACTTCGCCGCGGACGCCGCCGCCCGCTCCGTGTCGATGTCGCCGATCCGGACGACCTCGACGTCGGGGAAGGTCGTGAGGTTCGCCAGGTACTGCTCGCTGATCATGCCGGCGCCGATGAAGCCGATGCCGACCTTGCCCGTGCGGGTCATGCGGACACCGCCGATCCGCTCGGTGCGAGCTGCGCGGCGAGCCACTCGTACGACTGGGCGACCCCGTCGAAGACGTCCCCCGCGAAGCCGTCGAACTCGATCACGGCGTACTCGAGGGCCGTCGCGGCACGCAGCGCCTCGGCGAGCCGGACGTCGCCCTGGCCGGCCGGGGTCTGGTCGGTGGGGATCGTCGCGGTGGAGATGTCGTCGCGCATGGGGCCGTCCTTGACGTGCACGGCGACGATGCGGTCACCGAGCTCCTCGATGAACGGCACGAGGTCGATGCCCGCGGCGGAGGCCCAGTACAGGTCGAGCTCGAGCACCACGCCCGGGTCGAGCAGCGAGGCGAGCACCTGCAGTGCGGGCCGGCCGTCGATCTGCGGTCGGAGCTCGTGGTCGTGGTTGTGGTAGCCGACACGGAGGCCGTGCTCGGCCGCCTCGGCGGCGGCGGCGTTGAGTCGGGCCGCGACCCGCTCGACGCCCTCGCGGGTGGTCCAGTGGTCGGGGCCGACGAACGGGTCGATCACGATCTCGAGGCCGAGCTCCTTCGCCGCGGCGAACGTGTCGGCGTGCGACGGAGCGGTCATCACGGTGCCGTCGGGCAGCGGGATGGTCTCCTCGACGAGGAAGGCGTGGCCGGTCTTCGCGGTGATGCCGTGGGCGTCGAACGCTTCCTTGAGCTGCGCTGCTCGGTCGACGAACGCGAACGCCTCGACGGTGTCGAAGCCGATGTCGGCGAGGCGGCGGACGCCGCCGTCGAGGTCGGGCTCCAGCGCGGCGTTCACCGTGTAGAGCTGCAGGGAGATGGCGGGTGCCATGGCTGGTCCTTTCAGGGAGGCTTGCGGTGTGTGCGGTGACCGCCTGGAGGCGCGACTCGCCTTCGTGAGTCGGGTCGCGCCTCCAGGACCGTGCGCTGGTGCGCCGTCTACCGGACCGACTTGATGGGGAAGATCACGAGTGCGCCGAGGATCACCGCGACACCCGCGCCCCAGAGCATGAGCGTGTAGTTCTGACCGCCCCCGACGCCGAGGAGGAAGAGGCCGACGGCCGGGGCGAGCGACTGCGGCAGCGCGTTCGCGATGTTGATCACGCCGAGGTCCTTGCCGGGGCGCTCCGGGTCGGGCAGCACGTCGACGATGAGGGCGGTGTCGATGGCGGAGTAGATGCCGAAGGCGAAGCCCATCACGATCTCGGCGAAGTAGAACCCGCCGACCGTGTCCACGTGCGCCAGGATCACCAGGCCGACGGCGGTGAGGGCCGTGGAGCTCCACACGAAGACCTTGCGGCGGCCGACGCGGTCGGACACCCACCCGGAGAGCGCGGCGCTGACCAGCAGGGCGACGGTGTAGAGGAGCACACCGAACGCGACGATGCCGACGGCCTCCTTCTGCGGGAGGCCGATGCGGTCCTCCATGTACAGCAGGCGGTAGGTCGTGAACATGAACGTGCCGAAGGTGATGAGGAAGCGCCCCCACCAGGCGAGCCCGAAGTCGCGGTGCTTGATCGGGTTGGTCCAGAACGACGAGATGAGGTTGACCCAACTGAACGGCTTGATCGGCGTCGTCGGCAGTTCGTCGCGGGCCACGAACGAGTAGACGAGGATCGCGATGATCGCGATGATGCCCGGGACGATGAAGAGCATCGGCAGGTTGCCGACCAGGTAGACGGCCAGGTACAGACCGGCGAGGATCGCGGTGTTCTGCGCGAGCGCGATGACGCTCGAGGCCTTGCCGCGCTGGAACTCCGGCACGTTGTCGGCGAAGCTCGCGGTCAGGGTGGCGAGGACCGCGTTGGCGGTGACCTGCGCGAGGACCCACGCCAGGGTGAGCTGCAGGACGTTCGGCGAGAACGCGAGCCAGGCGAGCGCACCGACGAAGACGATGACGCCGCCGACCATCCACGGCCGACGACGACCCCAGCGGGTGCGGGTGCGGTCCGAGATCGCGCCGAAGAGCGGGTTCGCGAGCAGGGCACCGATCGCGCCGAACGGCAGGACCGAACCGACGATCGTCTCGGGGTTCGACGGGTTGAGCTCGGTCGCCTTGATCGACATGCTCACGAAGACCGGCGTGAGCAGGGCGACGAAGAGGCCGAACTGGGCGAAGCTGAGGCCCCAGAGGTAGCCGCGGCCCACCCGCATCGTGCTGACGGACTGCGTGATGCCCTCGACCGAGAACGCTCGGGACGCTGCGGCGTCCGTGGCGGTGGCGCCGGCGGCTGCGGTGACCGCGGGGGATGCGGTTCCGGCGATGCCGCGTGTGGGTTCTTCCTTCGACGTCGGTGTCGACATGACTCCTCCTCGAGTCATAGGGGGCTTCGGGGCCCGCTGAATCCCTAGTGCTACTAGGTGATCGGGACAGTAGCACCCAAAACCTCCGACCGGAAGTTTTTGTTTCGGTACTTTGCGGGGGCACTTCGACGACTCATGGCTGCCGGTAGGTTGGTCCGAGTGACCTCCAACGATGGAACCGGCAGCCGCGGGCCCTACGCCAAGGGCGTGCAGCGCCGGCAGGAGATCCTCGACCAGACGCTCGAGGTCGTCGCCTCCCGCGGCATCGACGGGACCTCGCTCCGGGCCATCGGCGAGGCGATCGGCATCTCGCACGCCGCGCTCCGGCACTACTTCTCGTCGCGCGAGGCCCTGCTCGTCGAGGTGCTGCGGGAGCGTGACGACGCGTCGAACCGGGCGTTGGGCGACACCGGCGGCGTGTTCCCCCGGCTCGAGTTCGTCGCCCACCGGAACGTCAGCGAGCCGGCCCTGGTGACGCTCTACACGACGCTGCTCGGTGCCTCGGTGGAGGTGGGGAACGAGACCGCGCGGTCGTACTTCGCGGGGCGGTTCGCCACGGCGCGCGCTGATCTGGCGCAGCAGCTCCGCGACGAGCTCGTCGCCACCGGTCGGCACAGCGACGCCGACCTCGACCAGGTCGCGTCGCTCATCATCGCGGCGTTCGACGGGTTGCAGGTGCAGTGGTTGCTCGACCGCGACGTGGACATCGCGGGGACGCTGCGGTTGTTGGAGCGAGTGCTCTAGCCTCCGAGTTCACAGTCCGGTGCAGCCCGCGCCTCGATAGGATGTTTGCATGCAAACGCCGATCTCGCATGCCGCGCACACCACGCCGCTCTACTCCCTGACCGAGGCAGCGCAGATCGTGCGCGCACCGTCGACGTCGTTCGCGCGGTGGGCGCACGGGCACCGGTTCAAGCAGCGAAGCGAAGGTGATTGGGGCTGGAGCGCGCCCATCCTCACCGGTGTGCAGGCGGGTCGCAGCTACACCGTGCCGTTCAACGCCCTCGCCGAGGGCTACATCGTCGAGTCCTTCCGACGCGCCGGCCTCCCGATGGCACGCATCCGGCCGGCGGTCGAGGTCCTGCGGCAGGAGATCGGCCTCGAGAACGCGCTGTTGAGCGAGAAGCTCCGGACCGACGGCGCGGAGATCCTCATCGAGAACGGGGACCGCGACCTCGTCGTCGTCCGGAACCACCAGGGTGTCTTCCGGGACGTCGTCGACCAGTACCTGCAGAGCATCGTCTACCGCGAGGGGTTCGTGGACTTCCTCCGCCTGCCGACGTTCGAACGCATCGAGGTGGTCGTCGATCCACGCCGCAACGCCGGTCAGCCGACGGTCGCCCGGATCGGGGTCCGTGTCGAGGACGTCGTGAGCAGGGTGCGCGCCGGGGAGTCGATGAGGGACGTCGCCGACGACTTCACGCTCGACGCCGTCGAACTCCGCTCGCTCCTGCTGCAGGCCGCGTGAGCGTGAGCCAGGCCCGGTTCCTCCTCGATCGCTCCGTGGGCGGGCGACTCCTCATCGCGCGCCTCAGGGAAGGCGGGTGGGATGCACGCACGCTCGCCGAGGAGTACGGGGACGAGCGTGCGCAGCGCATGCCCGACGAGGAGTGGATCGCCGAGGGGACCCGGTCCGGGTACGTGCTCCTGGCCAAGGACCACCGCGTGGCGACACGGCCGTTGGAAGCACGCGCGATCTACGTCCACGATGCGCGCGTGGTGACGTTCGCCCGCGGAGAGCTCACCGCGCTCGAGATGGGCGATCTGTGCATGCGCCACGAGCGGGCGATCCACCGCCTCGCGCAGGTGCAGCCGCCGTTCGTGATGGCGCTGAGTGAGACGGGGCTGCGGCGGAAGCGCCTCAACGTCGTCTGACTACTCCGTGCCGTCGTCCTCCTCGGGGTTGAAGTGCGAGTCGTCGCCCACGTGTCCGGCGGCGAGGCCGTCGGGCTCGTTGGGGATCGTGCCGTCCTCGCCGAGGCCGTCCGGCTTCGGGGTGCCCTCGGGGTCGTTCTTCGGTGCGGTGCCGTCGGTGTCGCTCATGGTCTGCTCCCCTGCAGTGTCGGTTCGGGACCGCCGTGGTCCCGGTGGTGCTGACTCGGAACGTACGTGCCGTGCCTCGGAGATCCCCCGGGGGCGCACCTTCCGGATGTTCCGCCTCGGAGCGCAGCACCTAGGCTGACGACGTGAACCCGGCGCGTCAGCAGCTCTCCGCGCTCGTCGGTCCCGGTGCCGCCCCGCTCGTCACGGGCATGCCGGTGGCCAGTGCCTCCCGCAACGCGGCCGTCCTCATCCTGTTCGGCGAACTCGACGACGTCCCGAGCGACCGCCCCGCCGCCGGCACCGACGTCTCGCGGGACCTCGACGTCCTGCTCCTCGCACGGGCCACCACGCTCCGCGCCCACCCCGGCGAGATCGCGTTCCCCGGCGGCCGGGTCGACCCCGGTGACACGGACGCGACCGCAGCGGCACTCCGGGAAGCCCGCGAGGAGACCGGCATCGACACCGCGGGCGTGGACGTCCTCGGCACGATCGCCCCGGTGCCGCTCGCGTTCTCGCGGCACCTCGTCACGCCGGTGCTCGGGTGGTGGCGCGACTCCTCGCCCGTCCGGGTCGTCGACGAGGCCGAGTCCGCCGCGGTGTTCCGGGCGCCGGTGGCCGACCTGCTCGACCCCGCCCACCGCGGCGTGACGGTGATCCGCCGCGGCGGCCAGGAGTGGCGCGGCCCGGCGTTCACGATCGACTCCGGCCCCGAGCAGCACGTCGTCTGGGGCTTCACCGCGATGCTCCTGGACGCCCTGTTCGACCGCCTCGGCTGGGCCGAGCCGTGGGACGACCGCCACGAGATCCCCCTGCCGGGCTCGCGCCCCTGAACGGCGCCGTCCCGTACTGTTCGACTGTGCGTACCGGTCCAGCTGATTGGTTCCTCTCCCGCGACGAGCGAGGCAACCTCGCCACCGGCGTGCACGCGGGACACCCCGACGACGACACGGACCGGAACCGGCCCGACGCCGAGGGGGACACCGGCGCCGATGCGGCACCGTGGTCTGAGGGCAACCACGTCCGGCCGCTCGTGCACGGCGCCGCCTACTTCGACCGCATCCACGCGGAACTGACCGCCCTCCGCCCCGGTGACCGCGTGTGGTTCACCGACTGGCGCGGCGACGCCGACGAGCGGCTGCTGCCGGACGGCCCGACGATCGGGGACCTGCTGGCGGACCGCGCACGAGCGGGCATCGAGGTGCGCGGGCTCATCTGGCGGTCCCACGGCGAGCGCGTCTCGGCCTCGATCAGCGCCCGGTCGAACGAGCTGCTCGGCCGGAAGATCAACGACGCCGGCGGCCAGGTGCTGCTCGACCAGCGCGTCCGGGTGTTCGGCTCGCACCACCAGAAGTTCTTCGTCATCCAGCACCGCGACGACCCCTCCCGCGACGTCGCGTTCGTCGGCGGGATCGACCTCTGCCACAGCCGTCGCGACGACGCCGCGCACGAGGGCGACCCGCAGCCCGTCTCGATCGACGCCCGCTACGGGGAGCGCCCGGCCTGGCACGACGCGTCGACGGAGCTCCGTGGGCCGGTCGTCGCGGACGTGCTCGCCGTCTTCGCCGAGCGGTGGGACGACCCGCTCCCCCTCGACCGCAGCCTGCCGTACCGGATGCTGCTGCAACGCCTCGTCCACATGCCACGCCGCCCCGAGCCGCTGCCCGAACGCACGGCGCCACCCCCACCGGCCGGGCACCACGCCGTGCAGCTCCTCCGCACGTACGGGGTGAAGCGCCCGCCGTTCCCGTTCGCGCCCCTGGGTGAGCGCAGCATCGCCCGTGCGTACGGCAAGGCCTTCGCACGAGCGCGATCGCTGCTCTACATCGAGGACCAGTACCTCTGGTCCCGCGAGGTCGCGACCGGCATCGCCGAGGCCCTCGAACGCAACCGGGAGCTCCGCGTCGTCGTCCTCGTGCCGCGGTACCCGAACTCGGACGGGCCGCTCGGCGGTCCCCCGAGCCGGTTCGGCCAGATCGAGGCGCTCCGGACGCTCCGCCGCACCGCACCCGACCGTGTCGGCGCCTTCGACCTCGAGCACGAGGACGGCCGCCCGATCTACATCCACGCCAAGGTCTGCATCGTCGACGACGAGTGGTTCACGATCGGCTCGGACAACTTCAACCGCCGCTCGTGGACGTCCGACAGCGAACTCACGTGCGCCGTCGTGGACACCTCGGACGACGACCGGTCCCTCGCCCGTGACCTCCGCCACGAGCTCTGGGCGGAGCACCTCGCGACGACGCCCGACGACGAGCGGTTCACCGGGTCCGGCGCGGACCTGCTCGCCCTCTGGCGTTCCACGGCGCGTGCGCTCGACCACTGGCACGAGGACGGGCAGCCCGGCCCGCGGCCCGCTGGGCGCATCCGCCAGCACGAGCCGGAGCCGGTCTCCGCGCTGCAGCGTCTGTGGGCGCGTCCCGCCGCGCGCCTCGCTGTGGACCCCGACGGCCGGCCGCGCCGGTTGCGCGGCTCGACCCGCTTCTGACGGGAGGCGCGGTGCGGGCCCGACCCGCGCCTCCCGTCCGCCGTCCACTCGCGTCCACTGCCCCCACCTACGCTGGGTGCATGGGGGCACGCGAGGACTGGTGGGACGATCCCGGCGACGACCTGGTGCTGCACCCGCCGCGAGCCGAGCAGGCGCCGCCACCCCGCGACCCCGGCTCGGTCGACCTCGTCGCCACCGTCCTGCTCCTCGGCGCGGCCGTCCTGGTGAGCCCGGCGGCGTGGTTCGGCGTCCTCATCGGCCAGCTCGCGTTCACCGGGTGCGCGCAACCGTCGCCGGGGTGCAGCAGCGCTGACGACCCCGGTGCGGCCGTGCGCAACTGGCACCTCGTCCTCACGCTCGTCGTCCTCGTCGCGGGGATCGTCGGTTCGGTCGCGCGCCGTGCCCGACGCCGGACGGGGTGGCCCGTCGCACTCGCGACACTGGTCGGCGTGCTGGTGGTCTTCGCCGGAGCCCTCGTCGCGATCCAGGTCGCCAGCGGGGGCAACTTGTTCTAGCGACCCCGGCGTCGACGCGCCGCCCAGCCGTCCGGTGGCCCGCTGCGGCGCGACCGCTCAGGCCAGGATCGCGTCGAGCGGGTACGCCGCGAGTGTCCGGATGCGCTCGGGTGAGGCTCCCGCGTCGCGGAGCACGATCTCCCAACTCGTCTGCACGCTCTGGTCGACCGGCGTGCCGGAGAGTCGGAAGAGGTTGGCCGCGTGCGCGCCGAGCGCGCCGGTCAGCAGCCGACGTGCCAGCACGCCCGCGTCGACCGTCGCCGGGACGTCGCCGTCGTCGATCGCGGCCCGCACGTTCCGCCGCACGAAGTCCAGGGCGTGCTCGACCCGGCTCGGCCGCTGCTCGCCGCTCTGTTCGATCATGAGCCGCAGGGCTCCGCTCGCGATCGGACTCGTACGGTCCAGGTGCAGGCCTGCGCGCATCGCGATGAGCAGTGCGTCGAGACCGGGGCGCATCGTGCGCTCGACCCGGCCGAGCAGGGCCTCGAGTCGATCGAGGTGCTGTTCGACCACCGCGTTCGCGAGGGCCTGCTTCGAGGGGAACGCCTCGTACCCGATCGAGGACTTGGGCTTCCCCATCGACGCCGCGATCGACGAGAAGGACGTCCCTGCGTAGCCGTTCCGGGCGAACTCCTGCGCCGCGGCCTCGATGATCCGCTGCCGGGTCCGAGCTCGCTGTTCCTGGCGCTGGTTCACCCGACGATCCTAGGTGGGCGCGGGGCCACCCGCCCGTCGGTCACTCCACGGGCACACCCCGTTCCGTGCGGTGGTCGCGCCCGAACCCGCAGTCGCAGAGCACGCGGATGGGTTCGCCCTCGCGGAGCGTGAGGAACGTCTCGAGGTGGAGCTGCACCGGGGCGTCGAGGCTCGGGATCTGGTCAGTGAGGGACATGCGGGGTTCCTTCCGGTGGAGTCGGAGCGGTCGTCGAGCGGCGGCGCCGGAGCGCGAGGGCCGTCACCGTCGCCGAGGCGAGGACGAGCAGGACGAGCAGGACGGGGACGAGCCCCACGGACGGATGGGAGCCGGACGCCCGGTCGATGCGCGTGGCGGCACTCGGCGAGGCGCTCGGCAGGGCGATGCTCCCCGCGGTCCGTTCGGTGGTGACGCCGTCGGTGACGGCGATCCGTGCGAGCCAGGTGCCGGGCGCCACCGCGGCCGGGACTGTGAAGGTCAGCGCGGCCCGCTGACCCGGCGCGAGGGTCCGCGGCCGGTCCCCGGTGATCGACGGGAGCACGGCCCCTGCCGGTCCGTCCGCGAGCACGAGCGTGCCGGTGAGGTCGACCGCGCGCTCGCCGGTGTTGCGGACGTCTGCGAGCACGGTCCGCTCGTCCCCACTCGGTCCGACGCGCGGCTCCGACACCCGGAACGCCGTGCGGAGGGCGGCCGGCCCGCTGACGGCAATGTACGCCCGCACCCCGACCCGGCTGACCATCCGGAGGCCGGTCCCGTCCGGCCGCTCGGAGGCGGTGGCTGCCCAGACGACCGCGTACCGCTCTCCGCCGGTCGCGTCCGGAGGGACGGCGATGCGGACCCGGACCAGGGCGGACGACCTCGCCGGAACGTCGACGGACGCCGGGTCAAGCCCGATCCAGTCGGTGAGCTCGCTCCGCGGTGCGGTGTCGATCCGGAAGGCTCCGTCCGTGATCCCGGCCGCGGTCGTGGTCATCGACACCGCCCGCTCGGTGTCCGAAGCGTTGGTCACACGGATCATCCGCTCGACCGTGTGCCCGGGCCGCAGCGCGTCACGGATGTACCGACTGGTGGGTGACCGGTCCGTGGCCTCGGCCCCGGGGAGCAGTTGCACGCCGATCCCCGGTTCCGGGCTCGATCCCGTCCCCGCTGCGGCGACCCCGGCCGGGGCCACGAGGACGGACCACACGATGCTCGCCGCGACGACGACGAGGAGGCTGTGCGCAGCTCGTCGAGTCACGCCACCGAGTGCGTGATCGTCGCCGTGTAGTCATCGGCCGCCAGGGCGTCCGCGGGCACCGCGAGACCGACCGTCGCGTCCCAGGTCGCGGTGTTGTTCCCCGAGACGGCAGCCGCGGTCTGCACCGCCGCGGCCGTCGTGCTGCCGGTGACCGTCGACGGCGTCAGGGTGGCCGTCCCCGTCACGACGGCCTGTCCGGGAGCGTAGGTCAGCGCGGACGCCGGCAGCTGGCGGTCCACGCTGGCCGACGAGAAGTCGGTCACCGTCACGGATGCGACCCACCCATCGGTCCCGGCGCGATCGTCGGTCACGACGACGCCCTCGAGGGTCGCGGAACCCGTCGTCCCCGGTGCCGCCGACCCGAGGGTGAGCGCGGTGGGCGCCGAGATCGACAGTGCTCCGGCTTCGACCGCGGCGACCGCCGTGGTCTGGCTGTCGGCGGCGGCAGGGGTCGCGACGCTGATCATGGCCGCGATGGCGAGGCCAGCGACGGCGGTGCTGGCGAGGGCGGTACGTGTCCGGTACATGGGGCTCCTTCGATCGGCGCGCAGGTGATCTGCACTCAGTAGACGATCGTATTTTGAGCAACACGTGACGTCTACCCCTCGGATGCGGGTGTCGTGGGACGGCGCCGGGACAATCGACCACTGATGTCAACCGCTGGACTGACGAACCACCCGCCGCGCCCTCCTATCGTTGGACCGCCGCGCAGCGCATCCCTGCGGCGCGGCGGACGAGGGGAGAACGACGTGCTCGAGAACCTGGGCGGCGCACACGTGCTGGTCCTGCTGGTCGTGCTGGCGCTGGACGTACTGGCGCTGGTGCAGGTGTGGCGGGACCGACGTCGGAGCGACCTCGTGAAGATCGTCTGGACCGTCGTGATCGTCGCGGTGCCGGTCATCGGCGTGGTCGGGTGGGCCGTGAACTGGCTCCTCGGCCGTGCGGCCGACCGGCTGAACCGGACGAGCGGCCCGAGCGCCTGACGCGCAGCGTGGTCGAGACGACAGGACCCGGCGGTGTGTCCGGGTGCTGAGCGAGCGACATGCCGAACTGATCGCCGAACTCGAAGCGGCGGGGTCGGACGAGTGGGGTCCGCGGGCACTCCTCGCCTGCCTGCGGAAGCTCCGCGACGGCGGCCCGACCGAAGCGGAGTCCGTGGTCGTCCACGATGCCTGGGCGACCGAGGACGGCTTCCGCGTGGTCTACGACGCTCCGTGGGGCGGCCCGCGCGTCGGCATCGTCCGCGAGCGCTCGACGACGATCGACTGGCTGGACGCCTACACGACCGGCGACGAAGCCACACCCGAGGAATTCGGCTGGGAAGTCGCCGATTTCAACATCGGCGAGCCGCTCGGCCGGTGGCTCGACCACCTCGACGTGGACGCCGACGGCCTCGGCTGGTGGGGCCACGTCCCGATGCGCCGCGCGGGGCGGCGGCGCTGACCCAGCCGGGTCCAGTCGCCGGCCCGGCAGCCGTGGACGCGACCACGGCCCGACCAGGAGGCGCGGTGCGGCGCCGACCCGCGCCTCCCGACCCACGGTCGCTGCGGTTCAGAGCCGCTTCGCGTACCACCGGTCCGAGTAGGGGTCGTCGGTGAAGGCGGGCACGCGCTCGAACCCGAGCCGCTCGTAGAGCGCACAGGCCTCGGCGAGTTCGGCACGGGTGTCCAGCCGGAGCACGCCGATCCCGCGGCGACGACACGCCGCCTCGAGCTCGCGCACGAGCCGGGCCGCCGTGCCCCGTCCACGCGACTCGGGCAGGGTGAAGACCTTCGTGAGTTCGGCGACGCCGAGACCGACACCGACACCGAACCGCGCTCCGGCGCACGCGATCGCTCGACCCTGCTCGACGGCGACGAGGAACACTCCGGACGCACCCTGCAGGTCGTCGTACGGCTCGTCGCGCAGCGCTTGGTCGACCTCCTCCGCGGTCGCCGGGCGTCCGTACCAGCGCGACGCGACCTCGGCGAGGTACGTCCGCACGATCCCGTCGGCCACCGGGTCACCGGGGCGGACGACCTCGACGTCGACGCTCGACCCGTCGCTGATCCGTTCGTCCACGGTCCTCCCTGAAGCTCACTGCGACCGTACCGGTGAAGCGATGTCGAGCCCAGTCCAGCCCTGCAACGGAGGAACCTTGCGCGGTGCGATCAGTTCGGAGCGCGACACCGTCGGACGCGCACGTTTCCGCCGCAGATGGGCAACTTTGCGCCCCCCGATCTTCCCTAGGCTCGATGCACCAGCGCACCCGCAACCAGCCCAACGACGGGAGGTACGACATGTCGCAGTTCGTCCAGGAGTTCTCGAAGGACGCCATCGTCGGAGAACCCGAGGTCGTCGAGGACCGCCTGTCCGTGCGCGAGGTCGCCGCCCACCCGGCCTGGCTCCGGCTGCAGGACGCCGTCACCGCGCTGCAGACCGTCCAGGTGCAGGACGGCTCCGTGCCCGAGCCTGCCGACCACGCTGCCGCGACCGAGCACGTCGCGACGATCGTCCCGGCCATCGCCGAGCTGGCACCGCACTTCCCGCACGACGCGGCCTTCCTCGAGGCCGTGCAGCACGACTTCGCCCGGTGGCGCGACGAGGGGTTCGGCGTCCCCGACTTCCTCGACTCCCTGAACGCGTTCCAGCCGCAGCAGCACCGCGTCGACGGGCTCGGCCACCTCGTCGTGTTCCCGATGGTGACGCAGAACGGCAGCTCCTCGCGGTTCGTCGAGGCCGTCCTGGTCGAGGTCATCTGGCCCGAGTTCATCGCCGAGCTCGAGGCCGGGGACTACGGCAACGCGCTCTTCGTCGCGCTGCGGTTCGTCGACTTCACCCCCGGGTACGACACGAACTCCGCCGTGCTCTTCCCCGAGACCGTCGCGATGCGCGAGCTGCCGACGTTCACGTGGGGCGCGATCTTCCAGGACCGCGAGGCCGCCCGCTACCGCCGGGTCGTCCGCGCAGCCGCCGAGATCACCAAGCTCGACCTTCCTGACGACGCGCGCGCGATGCTCGACGACCAGGAGCTCACCGAGCAGGTCTTCGTGATGTGGGACATCATCCACGACCGGTCGCACATGCGCGGGGACCTGCCGTTCGACCCGTTCATGATCAAGCAGCGGATGCCGTTCTTCCTCTACTCGCTCGAGGAGCTGCGCTGCGACCTCACCGCGTTCCGTGAGTCCGTGCGTCTGGAACGCACCCTCTCGGCGCTGCCGGATGCGAGCCTCCAGGACGCGCAGCGCGCCATCCGTGACCACGCCCGTCTCGTACAGTACGCCGTCGTGTTCGACCGCATCTTCCGCTTCGCGATCACCGGCAGCCGTGTCCGCAACTACGACGGCCTCGGCGGCCAGCTGCTCTTCGCGTGGATGCACCAGCACGACGTCCTGCACTGGACGGACACGCAACTCACCATCGACTGGGAGGCCGTCCCGGACGTCATCATCGCCCTCAGCGACGAGATCAACGAGCTGTACCGGCGCTCGATCGACCGGCCGAAGGCGGCGCACTGGCTCGCCGCGTACGAGATGCTCACCCGGACGCTCACGCCGCACCCGGCCTCGGCCTGGGCGCGCGGACTCCCCACCGAGACGCTCGCCGGACCGCCGAAGGGCTACACCGACGCGGTCATGGACGACGAGTTCCCGCTGTCGATGTTCTACGAGGCGCTCAACAAGAAGATGGCGCCGGTCATCGCGTCGACCGCCGGGATCACCGGGACGACGGAGGTCGCCGCGTGAGCGATGGGTCGCTCACCGGACGCGTGGTGCTGGTCGCGGGCGCGACCAGCACCAGCGGCGAGGCCGTCGCGCGGTCGCTGGTCACCGCCGGTGCGACGGTGGTCGCGGTCGGCACGAGGGCGGCGGGCCTGGAAGCGCTCAGTACCGCCGTTCCGGGCGTCACCACCCACACGTGCGACCTCTCGTCGCGTGCGGACGTCGCCGCGCTGGCGTCACGGATCCACGCGGACCCGGGGCCGATCGACGGGCTCGTCCACCTGGTCGGTGGCTGGCGTGGCGGTGGCAGCATCGCCGGTCAGTCGGACGACGACTGGGACTTCTTCGACCGGGCCTTCCGGACGCTCCGGAACACGACGCGGGAGTTCTTCGCCGACCTCGTCGCCTCGCCCGCCGGACGCCTGGCCTTCGTCTCCTCCACCACCGTCGACTCGCCCACCGCCGGCGCCGCGAACTACGCCGCCGCGAAGGCCGCCTCGGACGCCTGGGTCCGCGCCGTCGCCCAGGGGTTCGGCACGGACGCGCCCGACACCGCCGCCGCGGTCGTGTTCGTCGTGCGTGCACTCGCCGGCCTCGAGGTGCGACTCGGCGACGAGGTCGTGCGGCTCTGGTCGGCCGACCCCGCGGCCGTGAACGGCACCCGCGTCCCGCTCTCGGCGGGCGACGCCCCGAACCTAGGATGAACGCGTGACCCTTCGACTCCACGACCTGGACCTGCGGGGCTTCGCCTCGGACAACTACGCCGGCATCCACCCCGAGATCCTCGCGGCGATCACCGCGGCCAACGACGGCCACCAGATCGCCTACGGCGAAGACGTGTACACCGCACGGCTCAACGAGGTCGTCGGGGAGCACTTCGGGTCGCAGGCGCAAGCGTTCCCGGTGTTCAACGGCACCGGCGCGAACGTCGTCGGACTGCAGTCGATGCTCCCCCGCTGGGGCGCCGTCGTGTGCACCTCGACCGCGCACATCCACACCGACGAGGCCGGCGCCCCCGAGCGCGTCGGCGGGATCAAGCTGCTGCCCGTCGAGACGCCGGACGGCAAGCTCACCCCCGAGCTCATCGACAAGGAGGCCTGGGGCTGGGGCGACGAGCACCGCGCCCAGCCGCTCGTCGTCTCGATCACCCAGACCACCGAACTCGGCACCGCCTACTCGGTGGACGAGGTCCGCGCGATCGCCGACCACATCCACCCGCTCGGCATGACGCTGCACATGGACGGCGCCCGCATCTCGAACGCGGCCGCGAGCCTCGGGCTCCCCCTGCGCGACTTCACCACCGACGCCGGCGTCGACGTGCTGAGCTTCGGCGGGACGAAGAACGGGATGCTCTACGGCGAGGCGATCGTCGTCCTGAACCCCGAGGCATCGGAGGGCCTGCACTACCTCCGCAAGCTCAACATGCAGCTCTCGTCGAAGATGCGCTTCGTCTCGGCACAGCTCATCGCCCTGCTCACCGACGACCTCTACCTCCGGTCGGCCGGGCACGCCAACGCCATGGCGCAGCGGCTCCGCGGCGCTCTCGAGGCGGGGATCGCCGACGGCAGCATCCGTGGCGTCGGGTTCAGCCAGGAGACCCAGGCGAACGGGGTCTTCGCGACGCTGCCGGCCGGCGTGGCCGATCGGCTGCGCGAACACTTCCGGTTCTACGACTGGGACGCCAGCCGGAACGAGGTGCGGTGGATGTGCTCGTTCGACACCTCGGAGCAGGACATCGACGCGTTCGTGGCGGCGCTGACGCGGGAGCTCGCCGCCGTCTGACGACCGCACAGCGGACGGGAGGCGCGGGGCGGGGCCGCACCGCGCCTCCCGTCCGTCAGCCGGTCACGTGACGGTCCGCACCAACTCGACCAGGCGCAGCGACGGGGCGTCCCGCCCCTGCCCCAGCAGTCGGAAGTCGCGGGAGCGACCGCTCGCCCGGAACCCGTGACGTTCGTAGAAGCGACCGGCCGGCACCGCCTGGTCGTACACCTCGAGGCGGAGCCGCTCGCCGTGCCCCGCTGCCCACCCGACCACGTGGTCGAGCAGCGCATCCGCGACGCCGTTCGCCCGACCGCGGGACGACGGCGTGACGTACACGCCGGTGAGCACGGGATCGTTGCCGTACGCGTCACCGACCTGGCCGCTCATCATCCCGATCCAGCGACCCGTCCGGTCGACCGCCACCACGCTCGTCGTCTCGGTCCCCTCGCCACGCCTCGCGCGGAGCCGCCAGTCGTCCTCGGTCATCGCGAGCGTGTACTCGAGCGTCGCGCCGTACGAGATCGGGTCGTCCGTGGCGTTCTCGATGCGGAGGGCGCGCACCTGCTCCCAGTCGCGCTCGGTCGTGGTTCGGATCGTGAAGTCCCCCGGCATGTCCGCAGCGTACCGGCGGCGGGGTGCTCAGCCCGTGAGACCGAACAGCCGACGGGCGTTCCCCGACGCGAAGGCATCGCGGGCCTGCTGATCGGGCAGTGCCGTGAGGAAGGCGGCGATCTCCTCACGGGTGGGCTGCTGGAACGGGTGGTCGGTCGAGAACAGGAGCCGGTCCGGCGTCGTGATGCTCAGGGCGTGCCGCAGCATCGCCGGGTCGAGCATGCCGGAGGCCGTGATCCAGACGTTCTCGCGCAGGTACTCCGTGATCGACCGTTCGAGACCGGCCGCACGTGCGAGTCCGTCGGCGCGGTCGTGCCAGAACAGCAGGAGCTCGCCCCAGTGCCCGATCACGAGCTGCAGCGACGGGTGGCGATCCAGCACGCCGCGCGCCATCAGCCGGAGCGCGGCCGTTCCCGCTTCGAGGTGCCAACCCCACGAGAAGGTCGCCAGCGCGAGGTCGGGCAGGCCGCCGAGCCCGGTGTAGGAGGCGTCCCGGACGGCCCGCGGGGGGATCTGCGGGTGGATGAACACCGGCTGCCGGAGCTGCTCCGCGACGGTCCAGAGCTCCTCGAAGCGCGGGTCGTCGATCAGGACGTCCCCGGTCCGGCCGTGCAGCATGACGCCGACGAGGCCGAGTGCCGCGGCGCGCTCCAGTTCGACGGCGGCGGCGTGCGGGTCGGCGAGCGGCAGGGTCGCGAAGGCCCGGAAGCGATCCGGGTGTGCGGCGACCGCGGCAGCGACCTCGTCGTTCGCGTCGCGGCTCAGCGCGACCGCCTCGGCGGCGTCGAGCCCCTGCGTGCCCGGCGGGGCGAGGGACAGGACCTGCATGTCGACGCCCTGTGCGTCCATCGCGGCGAGGCGCTCGCTCCCGATGTCACCGAGGCGCCGCGCGGCATCGCCGTGGTCGTTGAGGACGAGGCTGTCGTCGCGCCGGTCAGCCGGCAGCGCGCGCTGCGCACGGTCGATCCCCTCGTGCACCCAGTGCTCCTCGATCCCGATCAGCAGACCCGCCACGACGTCACCCTTTCGCTCATCAACTGTTGAGTGAACCGTAGCACCTCCGCTCACCGTCTGTAGAGTGAACTCGTGCCCGAGTCACTCTCCCGCAAGGACCGCCGAGCCGCCACCGCTGCCCGGATCCTCGAGGCCGCGCAGACCGAGTTCGGTGTGCACGGCACCCGTGCGACGATCCGCGGCATCGCGCAGCGCGCCGGAGTCGACCCTTCGCTCGTGCTGCAGCACTACGGGTCGAAGGACAACCTGTTCACGCTCGCCGTCCAGCCCGTCGCCTCCGTGAGCGCGGACGACGTCGACGACCACCTGCGGACGGTTCTCGACGCCCGGCTTCTCGAACTCCCCCCGGCCACCCGCGCGCTGATCCGCTCGATGTTCACGTCCGAGCAAGCAGCGCAGCTCATGCGCAGCTACCTGCAGGAACGGGTCGAGGCACTCGCGCACGCCAGCGGTACCGAGGACGCCGAACTCCGGGCGACCGTCGTCGTGTCGAGCATCCTCGGGCTGACGATCGCCCGGCACTTCATCGGGCTGCCGGGCCTCGACCCTGGAGCGGCCGGCTCCCGCACGCCCGATCAGGTCGCGGACGTCGTCGAACCCTGGCTCGCGGCACTGCTCGGCGGCACCGAGGACGACTGAGCAACCGAGCAGTCAGCTCCAGGCGCCGCCCTCCGCACTGAGGTGCTGTTCACCGAGCGGCGTGATCGGGACCACGGCGAGACTGGTGAGACCGACGCGCAGGAGCTCCGCACGCGACACTCCCACCCGCCCGATGGCACCCATCCCCTCGATGACCGCACAGAAGTAGGTGGCGAGCGCCTCGGCGTCCGCATCCGCCTCGATCTCACCGGCCACCTGGGCGTCGACGATGCAGGTCGCGTAGTCGGCACGGATCGCGTCGAAGGCCTTCGTGACGGTCGCGGCGACCTCCGGATCGCGAGCGGCGAGCTCCACCGACGCGCGCACGAGCAGCGACGGTGCTGCCTGCGCGGCGCCGTGTTCGACCGCCGCCGAGACGAGTTGCGTGCGGATGCGGGCGATGGGGTGCTCGGCGCCCTGCAGCACGGTCTTCACTGCGTCGACAGCACCGTCGGTGTCGCTGAGGAAGGCCCGCATGAAGAGTTCCTTCTTGCCGCCGAACGCGTTGTAGAGGCTCTGCCGCCCGAGCCCCGTGGCCTCGAGCAGGTCGTCGAGCGACGTGCCCTCGAACCCGGTCTCGGCGAACGTGCGCCGCGCCCGCTCGATCACGTCCGCCTCGTCGAACTTGCGTGGTCGTGGCACCGGGCCACCTCCGGGTCTCGTTGTTGACTGATCCGTCCATTATGACGTACCGTTCTGGATCAATCAGTCAACAACTCGTATCGGAGCATGCAATGACCGGAACACTGCAGGACAAGACAGCACTCGTCTCGGGCGGGACGTCGGGGATCGGACTCGCGGTCGTGCGCCGTTTCGTCGCCGAGGGCGCCCACGTCGTCGTCACGGGGAGGCGCCAGGAAGCACTCGACGCGATCCAGGCGGAACTCGGCGACGCCGTCACCACGGTCCGCGCCGACGCCACGCGTCCGGACGGCATCGCGGCGGTCTTCCGCGCGGTCGCCGAGCGGGGGACCGGACTCGACGTCGTGCACGCGAACGCCGGAGTCGGCGAGTTCGGGGCCCTCGAGTCCGTGACCGCCGACGACTTCGAGACGACCTTCGGCACGAACGTCCGGGGAACGCTCCTCACCGTGCAGGGCGCGCTGCCGTTCCTGCACGACGGATCGACGATCGTCGTCACGGGATCGACGTCGGCCGCGGGCACCGAACCGATGCTCGGGCTGTACGGGGCCTCGAAGGCAGCGGTCACGGCGCTGACCCGCACGTGGGCCAGGGAACTCGCTCCCCGCGGCGTCCGGATCAACACCGTCGTCCCCGGTCCGACCGAGACACCGGGGTTCGTGGGGCTCGCCCCCGGCGACTCGGACGCGTGGCTGGACCAGGTCGCCAGCGGACTCCCCTTCGGACGGCTCCTGCGCCCTGAGGAGGTCGCCGCCACCGTCCTCTTCCTCGCGTCCGACCAGAGCTCCGGCATGACGGGCAGCGAACTCCTCGTCGACGGCGGGAGCACGATCGTCTGACCACCGCCGCCCGCCGACGACCACACCAGTAGGCTGCCGCCGTGACCCTGGTGCAGCTGCGCGTCTTCGTCGCCGTCGCCCACCTCGGCTCGTTCACGGCGGCCGCGGCGGCCCTGCTCCGCTCGCAGTCGTCGGTCTCCGAGTTCGTCCGCCGGCTCGAGGGCGCGTACGACACCGCACTGTTCGTCCGAGGCCGGCGGCGCCTGACCCTGACGGACGCCGGCGCGGTGCTGCTGCCGATGGCGGAGCGGATCATCGCCGAGGCCGACTCGGCGGACCGGGCCCTCCGCGCGGTGACGTCACTGGTCGGCGGGACGGCGTCGTTCGGACTGCTCCGCAACGCGAAGTACTACGCGCTCGACGAGCTCCTCACCCGGTTCCACGCCGCGCACCCGGCCGTGCGGCTCCGGGTCATCGGGCTGAACTCGGTCGAGGTCGCGAACGAGGTGGCCTCGGGCGGTCTCGAAGCAGGGCTCGTCGTCCTGCCGATCGACACCGACGGGCTCCGGGTGACGCCGCTCCGCCGTGACGAGGTCGTCTTCGTCAGCCGGGACCCGTCGGTCGCCGAGCAGCCGATGACGATCGAGGCCATGGCCGCTCGTCGCCTCGTCCTGTACGACGCGCACTACGGCTGGCGCGACCCCACCCGACGGCAGTTCGCCGAACGTGCCCGACTCGCCGGGGTGTCCCTCGAGCCGCACGTCGAAGTCGAGCAGGTCGAGACCGCGCTCGCCCTCGTCGCGTCGGGAGTGGGCGACACGTTCATCGCCCGGGCGGTCGCCGAGGTGTCCGCCGCGGGCCTCGGGCTGCACTGGACGCCGTTCGCCGAGCCGGTCCACGACACCGTCGCGCTCGTCGAACGGGACGGGTCGATCCTGTCGGCGGCGACCGCGGAGCTCGCCCGTCTGGCCCGCGAGCTCCTCACCGAGGGGTGACCGGCGTCGTCACCGGCCGGTGAGCGGTCCGTAGAGATCCGGCCGTCGGTCACCGAACAGGTCCGCGCGCGGTGTGAGGGTCTTGTCCCGGGTGGCGACGAGGTCGAGGTCGACGACCACCGTGCCGGGGCCCGGTCCCGTCGCGGCGCGTACCCATCCGTCGGCGTCGACGATCGAGGTCCCCTCGTTCCAGTCGACGCCGCGCTCGGTGCCGCACCGGTCGGCGCACACGATCGCCATCCGGTTCACCCGCGCGGCGGCCATCGCGATCTGCACCTCGGGGGCACGCTCCCCCTCGGGGCGCTCGAAGTACGGCCAGTTCGTCGGCACCGCGAGCACGTCCGCACCGTGGAGCGCCGCGAGCCTGGTCCACTCCGGGAACTCCATGTCGAAGCAGATGGCCACGCCGATGCGCCCGTGCCGGGTGTCCACGACGAGCGGCGGCCGGGACCCCGGCGTGAAGCACTCCTTCTCGCCGTCCCACAGGTGGACCTTCCGGTAGACGCCGATCACTCCGGACGGGTCGACGACGGCGGCGGAGTTGTACACGACACCGTCGTCGCCGAGTTCGGCGAAGCCGCCCACGACGACGCCACCGGCGCCGCCGGAGAGCCGGGAGGCAGTGGTCGCCCAGTCCGTCACGGTCGCGTCCGACGCGGCGACGGCTGCAGAGCGGGCCTCGGCGGCATCGCGGAACACGTAGCCGCTCGTCGCGAGTTCCGGCAGGACCACGACGTCCACGTCGTCCGGGACGGCGGCGAGCGCCGCCCCGACCGTCGCGGCGTTCGCCGCGAGGTCACCGACGACGGGCGCGAGCTGGACCGCGGCGACGCGGGTCACGCGACCACGTCCTCGTCGTCACGGGACGCGGGTCGCTGCGGCGGTGCGGTGCCGTCGTCGACTGCGGGAGGTGCCTCCCGGCCGTCCTCGGTCGACGCTGCCAGGGCGACCCGCACCCGTTCGACCAGCCCCGTCCGGAACGTGATCGCGAGCCCGACGAGGAGCCACGCCGCGACGATGTACGGGAACCAGCTGTACGGCGCCTCGAGCCCGACGGCGTTCTTGTAGATCGTGTAGAGCACCAGGGCGAGCGCCAGGACCGGCACGACGATCTGCCACCTCGGGGTGTCGGTCCGGTGCGAGAAGAAGAGGAACCGGACGGCCCCGACGGTGGCGAGGACGTAGGCGACGAGCAGTGCGATGGTCCCGACGGTGAGTGCCCAGTACGTCGCGTCGAGCACCGCTGCGCCGGAGAGCCGTTCCCCGACCACGACGAGCAGGACGACGACCGCGACGACGCTCAGGGCGTTGACCGGCGATCCCTGCGGCGAGAGCTTCGCGACCGGCCGGGCGATGCCGGTGTCGCGGGACAGGGCGAAGAGGACGCGCGACGCTCCGGACAGGGTGCCGAGGAAGATGGCGAACAGGCTGACCACGGCGGCGAGGGTGAGCAGGTCCGCGAGCCAGCTGCCGACGTACGTGCGAGCCAGGTCGCCGTAGGGGGCCGCCGAGCCGGCGAACTGCTTCACCCCGGCTGCCGACGTGCCGTAGCCGAGCGACTGCGCGACGATCGACAGCAGGTAGAACGCGCCGACGACGACGATCGCGATCTTCAGGGCCTTCGGGATGTCCCGCTTCGGGTTGCTCGTCTCCTCGCCCAGGGTCGCCGCGCCCTCGAAGCCGGCGAACGCGAGGAACCCGAACACCGCGGCGCCCGCGATCAGACCGACGTCGGTGCCGCTCGGCAGGGCGAGGAAGTCCCAGCTGAGGTGCCGACCGGCGGGCGCCGCGCCGACCCCGAGCCGGACGAGCACGACGACGTTGAGGACGGTGACGAGCACGGCACCGATCAGCTCGGCGTAGAGCAACGACCGCGTGATGACGTGGACCGGGCGGCGTCCGAGCAGCACGACGACGGCGAGCGCCACGATCGTCACCCAGATCCAGTCCGGCGCGACGTCCAGCCCGACGTCGTTCAACAGCTGCGTGACGAACAGGCTGATCTCGATGCCGGACCCGGCACCGATCGTCACGTAGCCGAAGAACAGTGCCCAGCCGGCGACGAAGCCTGCTCGCGCGCCGAGCGTGATGCCCACCGTGGCGTAGACGGAGCCCGTGTGCGCGATGTGCCGCGACAGCTTCACGAACCCGTACGCGACGAGGGACACCGCGACAGCTTCACGAACCCGTACGCGACGAGGGACACCGCGACGAGCGCGAACACGAAGGCCCAGGTGGCGCCGCGGCCGAGGATGCCCGCGGCACCCGCCCCGAGGAGCGCCATGACCCCGACGGGTCCGATGAGGCCGACGGAGAACGCCGCGGCGTCGGCGACCTTGAGCTCCCGTTTCAGGCCGGTGCCGGCGGCGCCGGGGTTCGAGGGGACTGGGCTGGAGTGGTGCTCGGTGGTCATCGCTGGCTCCGATGCGGTCGGTGTTCGGGTCGGGTGGGGTGGAGGTGAGGGGGTGGTGCCGGGGTCAGTCGTTGCTCGCTGCGACGGGTGCGTACGTGTCGAGGCGCATGGTGGCGGTGGCGCGGTGCGCGCTCATGCCCTCGCTCGCCGAGATGACGTCGACGGCGTGCGCCACCGACGGGGTGGCCTCGCGGGCGATGCGCTGGTAGGTGAGCGGCTTGAGGTAGCGCGACACCGAGAGTCCGGCGCTGTGCTTCGCTCCCCCGGCGGTCGGCAGGGTGTGGTTCGTGCCGGCCATGCCCTTGTCCGAGTAGGCGACGGTGCTCCAGTGCCCGAGGAACAGCGAGCCGTAGTTGGTGAGGTGGTCGTGGTACCACTCGTCGTCGGTGGTCTGGACCTCGAGGTGTTCCGGAGCCAGCTCGTCCATCACGAGCACGGCGTCCTCGCGCGTCGGGACGAGCACGACCGAACCGTGGTCGCGCCAGGCGGGCCCGCAGATCGCGTTCGTGGACAGCGTGGGGAGCTGCCGCTCGACGGCGGCCACGACCTCGTGCGCGAGCCGCTCGGACGTCGTGACGAGGGCCGCCGGGGAGTTCGGCCCGTGTTCGGCCTGCCCGAGCAGGTCCGCGGCGACGATCTCCGCGTCCGCCGAGTCGTCCGCGATGACCGCCACCTCGCTGGGACCGGCGAGCAGGTCGATCGCGACCGTCCCGAAGAGCTGGCGCTTCGCCTCGGCCACGTACGCGTTGCCTGCGCCGACGAGCATGTCGACCGGGTCGAGGTCCGTGTCGAGCAGACCGAACGCCATCGCCGCGAGCGCCTGTACCCCACCGAGGACGAACAGCCGGTCGACTCCGGACAGGTGCGCCGCGTACGTGACCGCGTCGTTCGCGCCGCCGTCCGGCTGCGGCGGCGTGCACGCGACGACCGACGGGACACCAGCGACCTTGGCCACCCCGACCGTCATGAACGCGCTCGCGGTCAGCGGGAAGCGCCCGGCGGGCAGGTACGCGCCGACGCTGCCGACAGGCACGTAGCGCTGGCCGACGACGAGGCCGTCGGCGAGCTCCGCCTCGAAGTCCGTGAGGTGCTCCCGCTGCATCGCCGCGAACTGCTTGGTCCGCGCCGAGCCGAGCTCGATCGCCTCACGCAGGTCCGGCGCGAGGCGATCACCGCTCGCCGCGATCTCGGCAGCGGACAGCTCGAGGGGTGCGTCCTGCCGGTCGAGTTCCCGGGCGTACCGGGCGATCGCGTCCATGCCACCGCGTTCGATCTCCGAGAGCATGCGGCTCACCGTCTCGATGACCGCGGGGTCGCGTTGCGCGGGCGGGGTGTCGAGGCCGGGTGCCTTGACGAAGCGGAAGCGGTCGACGTTGCGGGTGGTGAAGCGGGAGGTGAGCTGCATGGGTCCACCCTGGCCACGGGTGGGACGGGGAGGTAGCCCGAATGGCAGCCGAGGTCCATCGGGAAACACGATGGGACCCACGACGCGGTCGCGCCTCGTGCTGTCGGTCCCTGCTGATCCGCGTCCGACGGTCACGAGACCCACCTCTTCCCCTTCGCGGATCGGCTGGCACCCGACGACGCGAAGATCGCACTCCACGTCACCCTCCCGGTGCACCACGGGATCACCGCCCTCGACGAGGACGCCATCCGGCGCTGGTCGGGCGGCCCGGCACCAGGCCCGCTCCCCGCGATCTGGGGTAAGCACCCCGACCCTCTCGACGTGACCCGATTCCGAATCCCCTGGACGCATCCACCCGAGGATCGGAGCCCACCGTGCTCATGCGCGCCCCCACCGCAGCACCACCGCAAACCGCCGACTTCGCATCGATCGTGCGACGGCACACGCCGCTCGTGCACGCCACCGCCATGCGCGTCCTGCACTCCCACGCGGACGCCGACGACGTCGTGCAGGAGACGTTCCTCGCGGCGTGGACGCACCTGGGGACGATCGTCGATGCAGCGGCGGTCGGCGGCTGGCTCGTGACCACCGCTCGGCGGCGGAGCTACGACCGGTTCAGCGGGGCCGCGGCGCGGGTCACCGGACGGCTCGACGAGTCGACGCCCGCAGCGGACGACCACGCCCCGACCGGTGTCACCGAGCGTGCATCCCTCGCGCAGGCTGCGACGGCGGTGCTCACGACCATGCCCGCGACGCAGCGCCGGTGCTGGGAGCTGCGCCACGTCGAGCAGCTGTCCTACCGGGAGGTCGCCGCTGCGCTCGGCCTGCCGGTCTCGACGGTGCGCGGGATGCTGGTCCGGGCGCGGGCGACGCTCTCGCGTGAGCTGGCGGCGTGGCGGTGACCTGACGGTGGACGGGAGGCGCGGTGCCAGCTGGCACCGCGCCTCCCGTCCCGCAGTGGTCGCCTACCGGACGGCCAGCACCCGCACGTCCCACGCCCCGAGCGACAGCTCGGACCCGGCGGCGAGCGCCGTGCCGTCGAGGACGTCCTCCGCCGCGACCGGCACCCGGAAGGCGCTCGGCGTCCACGACCAGTTGTGGACCACGTGCACGGTCTCCCCGCGTCCGTTGACCGAACTCTGCACCGACTGCGTGTCGGTCTGGGGACGCCAGCCGGGTGCTCCGTCCGCCCGCGGAGCCGCCCAGTCGACGAGCGCCGCGGCGAGCGCCGGGTCCGGGACGGTCCCGACGTAGGTCACCCGCCCGGCACCGTGCGCACGGGTGGTGACCGCGGCGAACCGGCCGTGGTGCGGGTGCTCGTACCCGACGAGCACGTCGGCGTCGTCGACGAGCAGGCCGTCCGCCCACCGGGTCGCCGTGGCCCCGACCGGCACGGAGAACCCGTGGTCCGTCGCGGCGGCCCCGGCGGACACCGGGATGCGGCGACCGAGGTTGCTGAACTCGTCGTAGTGGACGCCCGCCGCGACGTCGAGGAAGGCGGGCTTGCGCTCGAGCCGGGCACGCGCCTCCTCGTCCTCGTAGCCGGTGCGGATGCCGACCACGAGGTGGCCGCCGGCCTCGGCGTAGGCGGCGAGCCAGTGCAGCTGCGCATCGGTGGCGATGGTGAACGCCGCGGCGACGAGGACCGGGCGCTCGGCAGCGAAGGACGCCGGGTCGCGGTCGAACACCTGCGACGGGTGCACCGTGTTCGCCTGGAGCCCGGCGTCGAACACCCCGCGGGCGAAGGCGTCGTAGACCGTCTGCCACGATCGGCGGTCGGGCTCCATGCCGTCGCCGAGCGCCGGGTGTTCGTTCAACGCCCACTTCGACTCGTTCGAGAAGAGCAGCGCGACGTCGGCGTGCGGCCGGAGTCCGGCGACCCGGTCCCCGGCGCGCGCGAACTCGGCACCGATCCGGGCGATCTCCTCGTACGTCCGCCCGGGCTGCTGGGAGTGCGGGAGCACCCCGCCCCAGTACGTCTCCACCCCGTAGTGCAGCGTGTGCCAGTGCCAGTACTCGATCATCGAGGCGCCACGGGACACGAGCGCCCACGCGGCCTGGCGCCACTGTCCCTCGTACGCCGGCTCGTTCATCCACGAGAAGCCGATGGCCTGCGCGTTCGTCTCGGTGACGAGGAACGGCGCCTGCTTCGACCCGTACATCCGGTCGCCCGACGCGACGATCGACCAGGCGCCGGACGATGTCCAGAACTGGGCCGGCTCGTCGGTGCTCGGGAGCTCGAGCGCGTCCTGCATGCGGTAGTAGGGGTTGCCGGCCGTGACGTCGAGGGAACGGGTGAGCACCTCGTCCTCGACGGTGGGCCGCTCGTAGGCGATGCACGTCGTGACGAACTGGTCCGCACGGGAGTACTCCCGCACGACCGATGCCTGCCAGGCGATGAAGTCCGTCGTGATCGAGGCCTGGAACCGACGCCACGCGAGGTCGTACTGCGGCTGCGCGTTGCCGTCCGGGGTCCACAGGTCCGCCCAGGTCGAGAGCCGGTGCGACCAGTAGGTCAGCCCCCACTCCTCGTTGAGCCGCTCGACGCTCCCGTAGGTGTGGCGCAGGTGGTCGACGAACCGCTGGAACACCTCGGGGTTCGCGATGAGCTCGTTGCCCGGCTCGTTGTCGACCTGGTACCCGATCACGGCCGGGTGGTCGGCGTACCGGGCGACGATCTTCCGGATGACCCGCTCGGCGTGGAACAGGAACGCGGGGTGGGCGTAGTCGATCTCCTGGCGAGCCCCCCAGCCCATCGCCTCGCCGCCGGTCCGTCGCCGGACGTTGATCTCCGGCACGATGCGGGCGAGCCACATCGGCACCGCGTAGGTCGGCGTGCCGAGGACCACCCGGATGCCGTGCTCGTGCGCGGCGTCCAGCACCGGGGCGAGCCACTCGAGGTCGAACCGGCCGTTCTCCGGTTCCCAGGTGCTCCAGACGGACTCGCCGACGCGGATGACCGAGAACCCGGCGTCCTGCATGAGGCGCATGTCCTCGTCGAGCCGCGGTGTGGGCTGGTACTCGTGGTAGTAAGCGGCGCCGAAGAGGACGCGGTCGTGCTGCATGGTGCGGGGTACTCCGTTCGAGGGTGCTTGGTCGCGGGTCATGTCTCAGCCCTTCACGGCGCCGGCCGTCAGGCCGTCGAGCAACTGCTTGCGGAGGAGCAGGAACACGAGGATGGTCGGCACGCTCGCGAGCACGGCGCCGGCGAGCACGAGGTCGTACGAGCGGTTCTCCGAGGCGAAGATCGCGTTGAGGCCGAGCGGCAGGGTGTACTGGTTCGAGTCGGACAACAGGACCAGCGGCCACTGGAACGAGTTGTAGCTCTGCAGGAAGCTCCACACGGCGAGTGCGCCGAGGGACGGCCGGAGCAACGGGAGCACGACACGACGGAACGTGCCGAACTCCGAGTTGCCGTCGATGCGGGCGGCCTCGATGATCTCGTCCGGGATCGCCTGGACGATGAACTGCTGCATCATGAAGATGCCGAACGCCGGCGCCACCCACGGCACGACGAGCGAGAACCACGGGTTCGTGAGCCCCGACTTCACCACCAGGATGAAGAGCGGCACGAGGATCACCGCGAACGGCACGGACAGCGACGAGAACATCACCGCGAACAGCACCCGCTTGCCCCGGAACCGGAACTTCGCGAACCCGTAGCCCGCCATCGCGCAGACGAAGACGGACACGACGGTGGCGATGAGCGCGGTCCCGACACTGATGCCGAACCACGCCCAGAACGGCTGGGTCGACAGCAGGTTGGAGTAGTTCTCGCCGGTCGCCGGGTTCGGGATCAGCGACGGCGGTGTCGCGAAGATGTCGCCGCGTCGCTTGAACGAGCCGGACAGGGCCCAGAGCAGCGGGAAGACGAACACGAGCAGCAGGGCGATGAGGGTCGCGTAGAGGAGCCCACGGCGGGCGACCCACCCGCGCGTGCGGGGCGGGCCGGAGCGGGGAGCCCGACCTCCGGCGGTCGTGACGGCCCGGGTGGTCGGGCGGTCGGTGGTGGCGGTCATGCGTCCCTCCCGATGGCGAGCGCGCGGTTGAGGATCTGGCTGACGCCGAAGACGATGACGAACAGCACGACCCCGGCCGCGGCCGCGTACCCGAACTGCTGTCGCTCGAACGCGGCGCGGTAGATGAACATGGCGACGGACAGGGTCGCTTCGCCCGGGCCGCCCTTCGTCAGCAGGTACGGCTCGTCGAAGAGCTGCGCGGCGCTGATGAACGACGTGACGACGACGAAGCTCGTGACCGGTCGGATCTCCGGCAGGGTCACGTTCGTGAACTTCCGGAACGTGCCGGCACCGTCGAGCGACGCGGCCTCGTACTGCTCCGGCGACACGTTCTGGAGCGCCGCGAGGAAGAAGATCGTCAGGTACCCGACCGTGCGCCAGAGGAGCACGAACCCGATCGCGACCTTCGCGAGCGTCGGGTCCCCGAGCCAGTCGGTGTTCGGCAGCCCGAACAGCGCCTTGAGCGAGGCGTTGAGCAGCCCGTAGTTCGTGTCGAACACCAGGCTGTAGATGAGCGCGATGACGATCGGTGACAGCACCATCGGGATGAAGAACGTCACGCGGAACAGGTCACGGGCGCGCAGCCCCTTGGCGTTGAGCGCCTGCGCGACGAGCAGGGAGACCGGCACGATGACGAACACGGCGATGAGCGTGTAGATCAGCGAGTTCACCAGGGCGGTGCCGAAGCTGGTGTCGCGGAACAGGTTCGCGTAGTTCGACAGCCCGATCCAGTTCGGGGCACCGAGACCGACCCACTCCGTGAGCGACAGGTACACGGCGGCGAGCACCGGCACGATCATGAAGAGGCCGTACAGCACGTAGAACGGCGCGATGAACAGGTACGGCGCGCTGCCGCCGTTCGTGTTGAGCCGTCGTCGTCGGGCCGGCGGATCGGCCGTGGTGGCGGACACCGGGATGCCGGTGGCGGTGGATGTGGACAACGTCGTCCTCCTCAGGCGCGGGTCTGGCCGCGGAAGTCGGCCGCAGCGGCGTCGAGCGCCTGCTTCGGGGAGATCTGGCCCTTGTAGGCCTTGATGATGTAGCCGCTCAGGACGGTCTGCAGGATCGCTGCGTCGGCGCTCTGGTGCTGCGACGGGACGTCGTCGACGACGGACTTGTAGACGCCGAACAGCTGCTGCCCGCCGAAGTACGGGTCGCTCATCGCGGCGAGACGCGGGTCGTCGTAGACCGAGCGCAGGGTCGGCAGGTACCCGAGGTCCTGGTACCGCTTCACCTGCTGGTCCGGGTCGAGGTACGCCGCGAGCACGAGGTCGATCCCCGCCTTCGTGAGGGGCTTGTCGCGGAGCACAGCGAACCCGGTCCCGCCGCCGACGCTCGTCGTGCTGCCGCCACCGGCGAACCGGGGCAGGTTCCGGACGCGCCACTTCCCCTTCTGCTCGGGGACGTTCGGTTTGATGCCGTAGCTGGCGTACCAGGAGGGCATGTCGACCGCCAGGATCGTGCCGCCCTTCAGCCCGGACTGCAGGCTCGGCCCGTACATGTCCGCGACCGTGGCGATCGCTCCGGACTGCACGCCGTCGACGAGGAACTGCAGGGTGCGCTCGGCCTCCGGGGTCTGGATGGCGATGCCGCCGTCCTCGTCGTACAGGTCGCCGCCGCGCTGGAGCAGCAGGATCTGGTAGCTCTGCAGCGTGCCGCCCGGGTCGGTGACCGCGACCGCGTGCAGCGAGACGCCCTTGCTCTTGTTGAGCTTCGCCCCGAGGTCCATGTACTCCTCCCACGTCGTCAGGTCGTCGGGGATGCCGAGGGCCTCGAACCGGTCGGCACGGTGGTAGTACACGCAGAGCGGGGTGTCCGAGTCGAGCGCGTAGAGGTGTCCGTCCTTCGAGAACGGCGTCAGTCGTGCGGCGATCAGGTCGTCCTGCTGCGCGGCCACCGACGGCGACAGGTCGCTCAGCAGCTCCTTCGCGATGTCGCCGCGGAGCATCCGGCAGAACGCTCCGATCTCGAGTCCCGCGACGTCCGGTGTGCCCGTGCCCGCGACCGCCTGGGCGATGAGCTTCGTCGGGATGTCGGCCGCCGCGATCGTGGTGATGTCGAGCGCGAACCGGAAGTCGGACTTCCGGTCGGCGACCGGCAGCGCCTGGGTGAAGAACTTCTCGTAGCCGGGGTCGTGCGTCCAGAACGCCAGGTCGGCGCGTCCGGAGCGGACGGCCGCGGTCGACTGCGGTGAGCAGGCGGCCAGCAGGCCGCTGAGCGCGAAGGCCCCGCCGGCAGCGGCGCCCCACCGGAGCAGGTCGCGTCGGCTGGGTCCCCGGCTCGCGTTCCGATCGGGAGGCGCGGCTGCGGCGGTCGTGCCGGGTCGCGGTGGTACTGGGGTCACGTGTCGTCTCCTGACGTCGTCGTCGAGGTGGGTGCGGGTGTGGAGGCGAGCGCGCGTGAGCGCTCACTCACGGGACGGCGGCAAGCCGCGCCTCCCGTCCGGTGTTCAGTCGGCGGGGCGGAGGTGACGCCGCTCCGGTGACGGCGGCGCGCTGGTGGCGCGCGTGATGAGCTGGCCGGGGAGCATCCGGTGCCGCTCGGCCGGCGGGTGGCCGTCGAGCGTCCGGAACAGGCGGTGCATCGCGAGACGGGTGGCCTCGTCGAAGTCCTGGCGGATGGTGGTGAGGGGCACCGGCAGGAACGCCGCGATCGGCATGTCGTCGAAGCCGACGATGCTGATGTCGCCCGGGACAGACAGACCCGCCTGCTGGATCGCGGACATCGCGCCGATCGCCATCTGGTCGTTCGCCACGAACACCGCGGTCACGTCGGGTCGGGTGAGGAGCGCGCGCATCGCGTCGTGGCCGCTCTGCGGCGACCAGTCCCCCTCGACCGGTTCGTGCTCGGCGACGCCCGCATCCTGCAGGGCCGCGCGCCAACCGGTCTCCCGGCGCTGGCTCGAGGTCCAGTTCCCGGGGCCGGCGATGTGCCACACGGTCTCGTGACCGAGGGCCAGCAGGTGGTCGGTCGCAGCGAAGGCGGCACCGGTCTCGTCGAGGCCGACCGCGAGGGTGTTCTCACGGTCGGCGACGTCGGGCGGCCCGAGCGTCAGGACGGTCACGCCCGAGGGCATGCGGAGCTGGTCCATCTGGTTGTCGACCGGCTCGGAGAAGACGATCGCTTCGACGTCCTGGCCGATGAGGGAGTCCACCGCGGGCTGGAGCTCCTCGGCGGTCGCGGTCACCGTTCGGACCACGGCGAGGCTGTAGCCGTTCGTGCGGCAGGCCTGCTCGACGCCGGTGAGCATCGCCGTCGGGCCGTACAGGTTCGTGCCGATGGTGATGAGGCCGACGCGGCGGGAGCGCTGGGACTTGAGGGAGCGGGCGGCGGCGTTCGGGCGGAACCCGAGCTCGGCGATCGCGGCCTCGACCTTGGCGCGCACGGCCTCGGTGACGTGGGGCTCGTCGTTCACCACGCGGGAGACGGTCTTCTGGGAGACACCGGCGAGGGCGGCGACGTCGGTCATCGAGGCGGGGCGCAGGCGGCGGACGGGGGCGGTGTCGCTCATGTGCCAGCTCCTTCGCTGCTGCCTCGGGCCCGAGGGGGATCGGGTGTGGGAGACAGGTAACCACGGCGTTGTCTACGTAGTCAAGGGTTCATCGTGCATCAAGGCACCCGCGACTTCCTCGGGTGTCTGGCACTGGACGAGGATCGTCCCGAGCCGGCAGGAGAACCGGACACCCCGTCCCGCTGACACGCAGAGCACCCGTCCGCCGCCGTGCCGAGCGATCCCGACGCCGCCGTAGCGCCGCGGGTCGACCCGTTCGATCGACACCGCTCGTACTTCGGACACCGGCACACGCACGCGGAGCCACGGAACGAACCACACCGTGACGATGCCGCGCTCGACACGGGTGGACACGCGCGCGGCAAGCACCGACAGGCCAGCTGCGATCCCCACGGCACCGACGACGACCACGAGCGCATCGAAGCCCACGACGATGTTCCCCACGACGATGACCACTCCGAGGAGCCCCACTGCACCGCCGAGCATCCGGACGGAGAACGGTGCCACGACGACGTCATGCACGGGCTTCCGCCAATCGTTGCGGGGCAAGGAGATCACCTCGTCCCGTTCGCAGCGCGGGGAACGCCCCGTTGATCGGGGCCAGGTGCAGGAACAGCGCTGCGGCCATGACGATCGAGAACGAGGTGATACCCATGAGGAGGGCGATCGCGCCATGGAGCCCGAGCCCGAGGAAGAGGAGCGCAGGACGTGCTCGCGCTGCGATCAGGGGTCCGATGGCCAAGAGGAATTCAAGGGCGATCGTCCCAAACGTGGCAAGGGCAGCGATCACGGGAACGGAGGTCGCGAACTGCACGAATGGCGCCAGGAGCTCACCCGGCCCGAACGTCGGACTTCGGAGCCAGTAGTACATCGCCGTACCGTTCGCCCACTCCGGAACGGCAAGCTTCCCGACAGCAGCCTCGAGGTACACGATGAAGATCTGCGCACGGATCATGAACCAGCCGACGACGGCGATGGCCGCTCTCTGTTCCTCGAATCTGCGGTCGATGACGGGACGCCAGGAACTCAGCCGCCAATCCGTTATCGAGACTGGGACGAGCAGGAGCGCAAGGATTCCGTACAGCTGATCCCCTCCGTCACCGAGGGTCGTCGTCATGGCGAAGCTCAGAACGAGGAATGCACCCGGGACGGCCGTCAGCCAAGGAACGAAACCTGTTGCGCAGAGGATGAGCGCGACGGCCGCGATCACTCGCGCGAGATCGAGCGAGTCGTTCGCGATGCAGAACAGCGTCCAAGCGTTGTACGCATCGCACACCGGAGCAACGGGCTGTACGGAGCTCGTGGTGAACAGCACGGTCACGGGGTTCACGAGCAGGGTGAGCGCCACGCCGGCGAACAGGAGCGAACGCGCAATGGACAGGCTTGCGCCCCACGGCACCGGAACGGGCACGGCACCCGACCTAGGGATGCGCACAGCTGACCTCGAGTGCGATGGCCTCGTCCACGTACGTCCCTCCCGGTACGAGCCCCCGCCACTGCCAGGGGATCGGCTTCACGCCCGCCAGCACCACATGCCCGCAGAGGGTCGGCGCTCTGAGTGTGTTCGACACCGGCACGAGGCCGTGACCCTTCGTGCACGCCACCGGCGAACGCCCCTCGCACTGTTGCCAAGACGATTCCGGAACCCCATTCAGGATCGACGCCATCTCGACCCCTTGCCGACGGCCCTCGCGACTGAGGCCAGCAACGAATCGAAGCTGCGCGTTCGACACTCCCGCAACGACAGCCCAATCGCCATCGACTCGCTTCAATCCGATCGGAGTGGCCGAGAGGGTCGGCTTCGTGAAGAACGCCCAGCCCTGCGGTAGCACTCGAGAGAGGACCCCGTTCGCCTCGCCTTGCGCGGGGAGTTGAACAGCTGCAGTCGGCCCCACCCGCATGGCAACGAGGTACGCGATGAGGACGACGGACACGAAAAGGCCTCCGAGGAGGAGCACCACACTCGCTTGCCGCTGCGGACCCTCAGCTACCGGCGTGAACACGGATCGCAGCCGCTGCCAGGGCATCCGACTGTGCACGCGCGTTCGACCCGGACGCACGCCGAAAAGCGTTCTGGCCCGCAACCTTCGTCGACCCCACAGCAACAGTCGAGGCAAGCGCCAGCACTCCGATTCCGACAGCGACGACCGCCACGACGAGGACGGCACCTGCCACAACGACCACGAGCACCGCTCTGCCTTCCTTGTCTTCACCGGGGACGTAGGTGCTCGCCGGAACCTCAGAGCTCATCTCCGACATCGTCCGTGTGCGGAGGAGTTCCTCACCGACTTTCGTCATGGCCGCGTCGAAGGCGATCGGATCCTTCCGATCCAGGGCGCTCATCAACGACTTGACCGACTGCGGCGACCGGGCTTGCAGCTCGGCCGATGCTCTGCGTGCCACCTGACGCGCTCCCGGATCCGACATCGCGACGTCCACCGCAGCTCGCTGCTCGTGCGACAGCGGCCCCAGGGCGCCCGAACGCAACAGAGCTCGACCAAAGTCACCCTGAACGAACAGCACTCCTTCGAGGACGTCAGTCGGGCTCCAGTTCCGCTGCTGCACCCCCTGATCCGCACGGATCCCCTGCCCCTGCGATGGCTGCGGAGCTCCCGAAAGGAGGCTCGCAGTGATTCCGGTCGCCGCGAGGACTGCACCGACCTTCATGGAACTGAACAGCGTTGTCATGCTGCGAAATCTAGTACATTGCCGTCGATGTACCAAGCGTTTCCTAGTGATGCATCGTCGCCGGTCGGCCCGCCTCTCAAGAAGCAGTACGCGGTCGCGCTCCGCCTGCATGCAGTGACGTCGCATCCTCGCGATTCAGCGCGGAGAGGCCCTCCTCACCCTCGGCTTCAGCGGGTGAGGCATCAGCGGCTCGCGTCGCCGCTGACGCCCGCTCCCCCGACTCGCTCGCTGACGACGGGTGCGTCAGCGCATCACGGATGATCCGGCGCGGGTCGTACCGACGCGGGTCGAGCTCGGACCAGTCGATCTCGACGCCGATCTCTTCCTCGACCTGGGCCTTCGTGGATTCCGCCCAGTGACGGAGCTGTCGGACGAACCCGGCCAGCTGCTGCGCGAGACCGACGAGGCGGTGTGGTCCGACGAAGACCGCGGCGACGATCCCGATGACGATCAGCTTCTCGGCGTCCACGGTGCGCTCCGCTCAGCTCGAGGCAGTGTCGTCACTCGACGGGCGTCGTCGGGGTCGACGTCGCGGCGGGAGCGGAGTCGCTGGTCGGGGTGCCGTGCGGCTCAGTGTCGCGGACCTCGCGGCGGAAGATCGTGAGCGACTGCCCGAGACCCTTCGCCAGGGCGGGGAGCGTGGTGGCGCCGAAGAGCAGGATGACGATGCCGAGGATGACGAGCAGGTGGATGCCGGTGAGGTTGCCGAGCACGGTGTTCTCCTTCGAGGGTTCGGGTCGTGGACGAGGGTCGGTGGGTCCGCACGGTCGACGCGGTCACCGGACGGCCTTCGGGCCGGAGGCCAGCCGGACGTCGTCGATGGTCGGCAGGTCGGCCCCGCGACGTCCGACCGTGATCGCCGCGGCGATGGAACACGTCCGACCCAGCTCCCGCAACGCGGTGCCGTCGAGGTGCCCCAGCGACGAGCCACTGCCCGTCGACGACGAGTCCGCCGGCCACGGGCGCGAGCGGGTCAACTGCCCGAGGAGCGCCGCGGTGTAGGTGTCCCCCGCGCCCACCGTGTCGATGACGGCCGCGCGCTCCCCCGGCACCGTCACCCGCTCCGAGGCCGTGGACAGGATGGATCCCGATGCCCCGGCGGTGACGACGGCGAGCTCCGCCCCGAGCGCGATGACCGCGTCGAGCACCGCGTCGGTGTCACGCCCGGGCCAGAACCATGCCGCGTCCTCGTCGGAGAGCTTCACCACGGTCGCCAGGGCCGCCAGCTCCTCGAACCGGGCGCGTGCTGCGGACCGGGTGCCGAGCAGGGCGGGGCGGACGTTCGGGTCGAACGAGACGATCCCACCGGCGGCCGTGGTCCGTTCGGCCGCAGCGAGCACCTTCTCTGCCCCCGGCTGGAGGAACGCGGCGATGGATCCGACGTGCAACCACTCCGGTGTCCGCTGGAGGCGCGGGAGGTCCCACTCGATGTCGAACGCGTAGCTGGGCTGCCCGTCCGCACCGAGCAGCACCGTCGCGGATGACGTCCGTGCAGCGCCGAAGCCGCCGGCGACGAGCTGCACGCCCGAGGCCTCGAGGTGCCGCGTGATGTGCCGTCCTCGCTCGTCCGCACCGAGCCAGGTCGCGAACTCGACCTCGGCGCCGAGCCGCCCCAGGCCGAGCGCAACGTTCGCGGGCCCGCCGCCGGGGACCTCGCGGCCCTGACCGACGACGTCGACCAGCGCTTCGCCGGCGACGGTGATCATCGACACGTCCGTGTCCTTCCCGGACCGGCGACGGGGCCGTACCGCAGCGACATCAGGCAGTCCCGGCGCCGGCGACGACCGCCCGCGGAGCGGACGCCACCGAGGTGACCGAGCACTCGAGCGGCCACCACGACGCGCCCTCCGGGGCCTCGACGGTCCACGGCGGTGCCTGCACCGGGTAGACCCGCGTCGTGACGGAGCGTCCGGCGCTGGTGAAGACCTCGACCACGGAACCGTCGAGCAGCACGCGCACCGCGGGGCGGTCCGCCGCGGCGTCGAACGGATGACGGATCTCGGCGGGGCGCCGGTCCGCGCGCTGGTCGGTGCTGGCGCAGGACCGGTCGACGGTGAGCGTGTCCGCCTCGGTGTCGACGACGATGTCGAGGAACTCGGCGTCGGAGAACCGGACCCGGATGCGGCCGGTGACCGGGTCCTGGAGCACGATCTCGGCCTGGGCACCGATCGTCTCCGCGCGGCCGTCCGTCGCCGAACCGACGCGCAGCGCATCGAGGGCCGGGTGGGGCTCGGTCAGGAGCCGTCCGTCCGCGACCCACGCGCGGCGCGGCAGGGAGATCGCACCCGACCAGCCGGCCTGCTCGGTCCACTCCCGGGTCCGGCCCTCGGTGATCCACCCGAACAGCACCGGGCCCCACGACCCCGTCCGCATCACCGAGGCCGCGTAGAAGTGCTGCCCGTCGTCGATCCGGGAGGGCCGCGGGTCACCGGTCAGGGGCACCGCGAGCACGTCGCCGGGCCCCTCCGCGTGGGACCACGACGCGACGATCGCCACGTCGGCGCCGTCGATCGTGATGATCTGCGGGCACTCCCAGCCCTCGCCGGTGTCGATGCCGTGCACCGTCGCGCGCGGCATGGCGACGAGGTCGCCGACGAACGCCCAGTCGACACCGTCGGTCGAGCGGTAGTGCCGGACGGACGCCACCTGGTCGGCGTCCGCGGCGCCGACGGCCATGGACCACCCGTCTCCGTCGGACCACACGAACGGGTCGCGGAACATCGTGATCGATTCGTCGGCTCCGGGGTCCGCGACGACCTGCACGGGGGCTCCGAAGGTGGCTCCGCCGTCGGTGGACTCGGCGAGCAGCACCGACTGGAAGGGGCTGTGGTCGACCTTGCCGGAGTAGTAGGCGCGGACGACCCCGTCGTGCAGGACCGTGTTGCCCGACCACGCACCACCGGAGTCGGCACCGCCCGGGACCGGCACGATCGCCGGACGGTGGAGCGTCCAGTGCACGAGGTCGTGGCTCGTCACGTGTCCCCACTCCACCGGGACGTCGAGGTCGACGCGCGGCCGGGACTGGAAGTACAGGTGGGCCTGCCCGCCGATGTCGATCGGGCCGTTCGGGTCGTTGACGTACCCGCGGGGCAGGCGGACGTGGAACTGCGGGAGGTGGTGGTCGGCTGGTGCGATCACGGTCGGTGCTGCTTCCTGGGACGGGGTGGGGACGGCGCGGGCGTCGGCCGGCGGGGCCACTGCCGAAGGCGCCTCGGTCACGGGCGTGTCGGTCATCGTGACGACCCCGCCGTGACGCCCTCGATGAAGTACCGCTGGGCGACGATGAACAGCAGCACGCTCGGGATCATCGTCAGGACCACGCCGGCGAGCACGACCGAGATCGAGCCGGTGCCGAGGTTGCCCTGCAGGCCGACCAGCCCGAGCGGGAGCGTGAACGTGTCCTGCTGGTTCAGGAAGATCAGCGGCCGGTAGTACTCGGCCCAGAACCCGGAGAAGTTCAGGATCGCGAGCGTCGCGATCGCCGGGCTGGCCATCCGCGAGTACACGTGCCAGAAGACGCCGAACTGCGTCGCTCCGTCGATGCGCGCCGCCTCACCGAGCTCCTTCGGCATCTGCATGAAGTACTGCCGCATCAGGAAGGTGCCGAACGCGCTGCCGAGGGCCGGGACGATGAGCGAGGCGATGGAGCCGGTCAGTCCCATGTCCTTCAGGATGACGAACACCGGGATGATGATCGTCTGGATCGGCACCATCATGGTGGCGAGGAAGATCCCGAAGATCGTGTTCTTCCCCGGGAAGCTGATCATCGCGAACGCGTATCCCGAGAGCGTGCAGGTGATGGTCTGGCCGACCACGATGAGCAGTGTGACGAGCACGCTGTTCACGAAGAACTGGCCGATCGGGATCTGGTTGAACACGGCCGCGTAGTTGCTGAAGTCCCACGAGAGCGGGATCCACTGCGGCGGGTTGTCGAACGACTCGGCCGGGGTGCGGAGCGAGGTGGTCAGGGTCCAGAGCAGCGGCCCGAGCGCGAACACCGCGGCGATGATCAGGATGACCAGCCCGATGACGCTGCCGACCTTCGCCACCGGTCGGCGACGACGGACGATGTGGGCGACGCTCGGCTGCGCGACGGTCTCCGGCGCGTGGAGCGGGTTGATGACGTCGGTGGTCGTCATTGGTAGAACACCAGCTTTCGTGCGGCGATGAACTGGATCCCGGTGATGATGCCGATGATGACGAGCAACAGGATCGCGATGGCGGAGGCGAACCCGAACTGCAGGTTCTGGAAGCCGGCCTGGTAGAGGGAGATGGTCGCGGTCGTCGTCGCGGTGCCCGGCCCGCCCTTCGTCATGATGAACGGCTGGTCGAACAGTTGCATCGCGTTGATCATCGCGATCACGGTGGCGAAGAGGATCGTCGGGCTGATCAACGGGATCTTGATCCGGAAGAGGGTGCGCCACGGCCCGGCTCCGTCGATCGCTGCGGCCTCCTGGACGTCGACCGGCACGGACATCAGGGCGGCCACGAACAGGACGAACGTGAAGCCCACCTGCTGCCAGACCACCACGAGCACGACCGTGACCTTCGCCCAGAACGGGTCGTTGAGCCAGTGCGCGCCCGGGAGCCCGATCTCGTTCAGGTAGTAGTTGATGAGCCCGAACTTGGTGTCGAAGATGTAGCCCATGAAGATCGACACCGCCGCGGACGACGCGAGCAGCGGCAGGTAGAACGACGTCCGGAAGAAGACGCGCGTGGCGTTGCGCTTCCGGTTGTTCGCCAGCACCGCCAACAGCATGCCGAGCGAGATCTGCAACGCGACGATGCAGACCGCCAGCACGACGGTCACCCCGAACGAGGCCAGGACCGGACCGTCGGTGAACAGCCGCACGTAGTTGTCCAGGCCGACGAACTTCGGGCTGCTGATCACGTCCCACGACGTGAAGGAGAGCCCGAGCGACGCGAGGATCGGGATGAAGGTGAAGACGGCGACGAAGACCACCGCCAGTCCGATCATCGCGTAGCCGAACGAGGCTTCACGGCGTCGGACGCGCTTGGCCGCCGGCCGGCGGGCTGCGACCTCGGCAGCCCGCCGGGAACGGAATCCTGTCGTCGCGGTCATCACGACGCCTGCGCAGCGGCCTTCTCGATGTCGGCCTGCAGGCCGTCGAGCGCCTTCTTCGCGTTGCCGGACGAGATCGCCTGGGTGGTGCGCTGGTTGAGGGCAGTCGCGAGCGCGTTGTAGTAGGGCGGTGCGGAGATCGGCACCGAGTTGTCGAGCTGGTCGTAGAACACCGACCAGTGCTCCGGCCCCGTGGTCTTGTACCGATCGGCCGTCAGCAGCGACTTCTGGGCCGGTGTCGTGACGTTGCCGGGCCAGAGCGCGTCGAAGCTCTCCGGCTGCACCATCAGCTTGATGACCTCGAACGCCAGGTCCTTCTGCTTCGACGAGTCGAAGATGCCGTACCCGCCGGCACCGAAGAGCGACTTGTTGCTCTTCCACGTCGGGAACTCCACGACGTCGAAGCTGCCGTCCTTCATGCCCGCGTTGTGGAGACCACCCGCCCAGAACCCGCCACCGATCGTCATGCCGATGCGCCCGGACGCGAAGAGGCCCTGCAGCGTGCCGCCACCACCGACGTCGGGCGACGGGGACGCCCCCGACTTCTGCAGGTCGATCACGTACTGCAGCGCCTCGACCGCGGCGTCGGAGTTCGCCGTCGGGTCGCCCCACTTCCAGCCGCCCTTGCGGCCACTCACGCCCACGGCGTTGCCGTCGAACGCCTTGCTGCCCCAGAGCCAGTCGCCGCCGGAGTAGCGACCCTCCTCGAGGAGGTTGCCGTCGTTCGCGTAGAGGAACGAGGTCCAGCTGCCCCAGAGCCGCACGACCCAGTCGAACGCGTAGGTGCTGCCGCCGACCTTGGCCAGGCTCTCCGCCGACGAGTGGAAGTCGTCCATCGACCAGTTCGCGGCCGGACGCGAGAGCCCCGCCTTGTCGAACAGCGACGTCGAGTAGAACATGCTGCCGGCGTTGAAGCTGTCGGGCAGCGTGTAGAGGTGCCCCTGGTACATCGTCGACTCGACCAGCGAGGGGTGGATGCCCTTGAAGTACGTCGACAGCCCGGACAGGTTCTTGGTGACGAGGTCGTCGAGCGGCGTCAGCAGGTTCTTCGAGGCGAGCAGCTGCTGCCCCTCGGTCGCGACACTGACGATGTCGGGCACGTCCCCGGAAGCGATCTGCGTGAGCACCTTCGCCAGGAAGTCGTTCCAGTCGGTGCCGTTGATGGCCGTGACCTGCAGCTTCGCCGTCTTGTCGAGCTGCCGGATCTTCGGCTCGATGGCCTTCTGGAGTGCGGTCGCCGCGCTCTGCTCCCCGAAGTAGAGCATCTTGATCGTGCCCGTCGCGCCACCGCCGCTGCCGGAGGTGGAGCACGCCGCGAGCGATCCGATGCCGGCCAGTGCGAGTCCGGCACCACCGAACTTGAACAGCGAGCGTCGGTCGATCGGAGTGCTGAATCCGTTCGCCATGGGTCGCTCCTCTCTGAGCGATCGTGGCCCCGTCGAGTCGGAGCCAATACGTATTTGCTCGCTGACTGTACACACGTCGTCCAGATGAGGCAATACGTATTTGCTTCTGCCATGATGAGCATGTCGAAGGAGGACAGATGGCGAGCCGAAAGCAGACGGAACCGTCGCACCGCGTCACGATGAAGGACGTCGCGCGGCATGCCGGCGTCTCGCAGCCGACGGTCTCGTTCGTGCTGAACGACCGGCGCGACGTCTCGATCGCCGCGGACACCCGGGCCCGCGTGCTCGAGTCGGCGAAGGCGCTCAACTTCCAGCCGAACCGTGCCGCGCAGTCCCTCCGGTCGAACCGGTCCTACACGGTCGGGGTCATCGCGGACCGGCTCGTCTCCCAGCCCTACGCCGGTCACATCGTGCTCGGTGTGCAGCAGGCCGTGCAGGAAGCCGGGTACGTCTGCTTCGTCGTCGAGACCGCGCAGACGTCCGACGGCGGCACTGCGGCCGTCGCGAACCTCGTGCAGCAGGGCGTCGCCGGCCTGATCTACGCCGCCCCCGGCCCCGAGGACGTCACGCCGGTGTCGGGCGTCGAGGGCGTGCCGACGGTCTTCGTGAACTGCTTCCCGCCGGACGGCGCCCCGGCCGTCACCGTGCTGGCCGACGAGTTCCAGGGTGGCCACGACGTCGCCGCTGCCGTGTTCGCCGCCGGGCACACCCACGTCGCGTTCCTCGGCGGTCCGCAGGACGACTACGCCTGCCGCGAGCGCAAGCGCGGGTTCGACGAGGCCGCGGCCGAAGCGGGTCTCCGAGCAGACGCCGTCCCCGTCCGGTACGGCACCTACCAGGTGGGTTCCGGCTACGACCTCGCGATGGAGTTCCTCGCCGACGACCCGCCGACGGCCCTCGTGTGCGGGAACGACCGCATGGCCGTGGGCGCACTGATGGCGGCGCAGTCCCTCGGGCTCCGCTGCCCGGAGGACGTCAGCATCGTCGGCTTCGACGACCAGCCCGACCTCGCCGACCAGATGCACCCGCCGCTGACCACGGTCGCGCTCCCCCACCAGCAGATGGGCTTCGACGCCGGCACGCTCCTGCTCGCCGAGACGCACGATCCCGGGCGCCACCTCGTGCCCTGCGAGTACGTCCCGCGAAGCTCCCTCGCAACGCCACGGGACGCCCCAGCCCCCGCACCCGCAACCGATCCGCAGGAGCCCGAGTGACCGCCGAACCGAGCACCCACTTCCGCCCGCCGAACGGCTTCGTGGGCGACGTCATCCCGTTCGCGGCCGACGACCGGGCCTGGCTGTACTACCTGCTCGACGAACGGCCGGACGCGGCACCCGTCGACCGTGCGACCGGCATGCCCTGGGGCGCGGTCTCGACGACGGACTTCGTGACCTTCGAGGACCACGGCGGCGTGCTCCCCTCGGGCGGACCCGACGCCAGCGACTTCGACTGCTACACGGGCAGCGTCGTCCGCGACGACTCCGGGCTCCTGCACCTGTTCTCCACCGGCCACAACCCGCGCATCACCACCGACACCGGCCTCGGCCGGAAGGACGTCCAGGTCGTCTGCCACGCGACCTCCGACGGGGACCTCACGCGCTGGACGAAGCACCCCGAGTGGGACCTGCCAGCACTCCCCGGCTACGCGCCCGAGGACTGGCGCGACCCGTTCGTCTTCCGCCCGTCGCCCGAGCGCCCCTGGCAGATGCTCCTCGCGACCCGCCGCCCGGACGAGCCCTACCGCCGCTCCGGTCTCGTCGCCCGCCTCGAGTCGGACGACCTCGTCACCTGGCGCGACGCCGACCCGATCTGGGCGCCGCACCGGTTCATCGCCCACGAGTGCCCGGACGTCTTCCGGTGGGGCGACTGGTGGTACCTCGTGTACTCCGAGTTCTCCGACGCGTTCTGCACGCGCTACCGCGTCGCGACGTCGCCCGACGGACCGTGGCTCGCGCCCGCCGACGACACCGTCGACGGCCGCGCGTTCTACGCTGCGAAGACCGTCGCCCTCGGCGAGGACCGCTTCTTCGTCGGATGGATCGCCACGAAGGAGGGCGAACGCGACGCCGGGGCGTGGCAGTGGGCCGGCACCATGGCGACCCTCCAGGCGCACCAGCGAGCGGACGGATCGTTGGGCTTCGACCTCCCCCGGACGCTCCGAGCGGCGTACGCGAACGAGGTCGACGTCACCGATGTCTTCACACCCGTGAACGGCGCAGCACCGGTCGTCGGAGACGGCGCATCGAGCCGCTTCGCATCCTGGACCGGGCCGGAACTCCCCGCCGAGGCGCTCGTCACGATCGAGCTCGACGTCGCCCCGGACACCCGGTCGTTCGGCGTGCTCCTGCGCACCAGCGACGACGCGGAAGCCGGCTACGCGCTCCGCCTCGAACCGGACCGCTCCCGACTCGTCCTCGATCGGTGGCCGCGCGGTACGACCGGCGGTGAGCAGTGGCAGATCCTCGGTGACGTCCCGCACGCGGTCGAGCTCGAGCGCCCGGTCCCCCTCGTTCCCGGCCCGCACCGCATCGACGTGCACCTCGACGGCGACCTCTGCGTCGCCGTCGTCGACGGTTCCGTCGCGTTGAGCACGCGCCTCTACGACCGCCCGTCCGGGCGTCTCGCGCTCTTCGCGCAGGACGGCGCGTTCGCGCTGACCCGGGTCACCGTCAGCACTCGCTGACGGGCTCCGCACTGACGGACGGGAGGCGCGGTGCCAGCTGGCACCGCGCCTCCAGTCCGTCAGTCGTCCTCGTGCGCAGCCAGGGTGGCGAGCACGAGCTTCGCGATCCGCCGTTGGCCGGAGTCGTTCGGGTGGATGCCGTCCGTCGAGTAGATCCCCGTGCCCGAGTGGTCGGCCTGCGGGAGAGCGTCCGCCAGGCCGACGAAGGCGGCGCCACCCTTGGCTGCGGCGTTCTCGATCTCGGCGAGGTAGGTCGACCACGGGCTCGCCATGCCGTCCGTCATGCTCGAGGCCGGGTCGAACTCACCGATCACGAGCAGCGAGGGCTTCGTGGGGAGCGCCGCGAGGGCCTTCAGGAACGCCACGTACTGCGTCCCGAGTTCCTCGGGGGTGAGCTTCGACGCGTCGTTGCCACCCAGCGTGATCGTGACGAGGTCCGGAGCAGCACGACGCATCGCTGCCAGGAAGCCCTCCTGGTCCTCGGTGAAGGTCGCGATCGTCGCTCCGGAGTGGGCGGAGTCGTAACGGTGGATGCCCTTGCCCCGGTCGCCGTCGTAGATCGTGAACCCCAGCAGGGAGAACGGCGAGAAAGCGGTGACGGTCACCGTGTGCTCCCCGCTCGACAACCCGTCCACCGTCGTCGTCGTGCCCGTGCTTGCGTTCCCCGTCGTGGCGACGGTCTCCGGTGCGGCTCCGTCGACGCTGTAGGTGAAGTCGCCGGACCCGGGGTAGCGCGCCCACCAGATGTCGATCCCGGTGCCCGTGAAGGCGTAGGTGCGCGAAGCACCTGCCTGCATCGCGACCGATCGGTAGCCGAGGTCGGGTGCGGTGGCGTCGAACTGGCTCGACCCCGTGCTCGCGGTCGCCCAGTCACCCCATGTCGAGTCCGGGCCGTACACGGCGAACTGTGCCGGGAGGTACCCGGCGCCACCGGTGACACCGTCCGTCGGGTACTCCGTGCGGAGCCCGTCGAGCGTGAGGTCCATCCACCGGGTGGAGCGGGCGGAGGCGCCCTGCCCCTCGGTGATCGAGTCCCCCAGGGCGACCCAGTTCGCGGGTTCGTCGGCCCGGTCGGCCACGGCCGCGTTCCAGGTGGCGAGGGGATCGGCGGCCTTCGGGGCCGTCTGCGTGGAGCACCCCGACACGACGATCGCCAGGAGTGCGACGGCCACGCCGGCCACGACCCGGGCTCCCCCTCGACGCCGTCCACGAACAGTGCTCCGCAGTGGGCCGTTCACGTTGCCTCCCGTGCGCTGGGGTGTGGACCGCGACCGAGCGCCGGGTCGGGCAATGCTACGCGCCCCGCTCGCGGACCCGGAACGAGACGTCACCACTGACGAGCTCGCGTGACCACGCGACCTCGCGTCCGAGCTGCCCGGTCGACGTGAAGAGGCGCACCTGTTGCGTCCCGGGCAGGACGGAAGCGAGCACGTCGCGGTCTGCGGGAGTGAAGCCGAGCTTCTGCCAGAAGGGCCCCGACCGCCGCGAGAACAACCACGCTCGACCCGCGCCCGCTCGAGCCGCTTCAGCCAGCGCGAAGCGCGCGAGCCGCGTACCGGCCCCGGACGCCCGCATCGAGCCGGACACCGCGACGCTCCGGATCAGGGCGTGCGCGCCGTCCGCGCTGAGCTCGAATCCGGTGCTGCCGGTGATCCCGCCCTCGGGTCCGCGTTCGACCCAGACCCGCACGGCCGGCGAGTCGAGGCCGGCGACCGTCAGGTCGGCTTCGAGCAGGAACGTCCGCAACTCGTCCAGGTCGTCGCTCGTCGCTCGTGTGCAGGGCACGACTCGTCCTCGTCCGGCGACGACTACGGGAGCAGCTGCTGGAACACCGCGACGGCCCGACCGATCCCGACGATGATGCCGATGACGACGACGGCGATGCTGATCCACAGCGGCCACATGGGCCGTCCGGGTGCGACCTTGCGGACGACGACGTACCGGCCGATGACGTAGACGATCGGCGACAGGAACGCCCACGGCCACGAGAACGGCCGGATGACACCCCGGCGACCGAGGACCCGGTGGTCGAAGAACGCGAGCACGACGTTCGCGGCGTACAGGAGCACGGAGAACGCCTGCAGCAGGAAGTACCCGGCGGTGTAGATGGAGGTCGGGTCCACCGTCCGGACGCCTCCCGGACCGACGCCGTACCGGACCTGCGGCTCGTAGAGGAAGGTGACGGGGAGGGAGAGCAGCGGGAGCAGCGCGAGGACCCAGACGAACACGGTGTCCGTCGGCACGTGCTCGGGCAGCCGCTGGCGGGGCAGCTGCGCGGGCGGCGGGCCGACCTGCACGGTCCACTGGGTGCCGTCCCACCACCGGGTGGCGTGCTGACCGGACGGGTCGGGGTACCAGCCTGGCGGCGTCGGTGACGACACGGTGCGCTCCTCGGGGGTCGGCGGGAGCATCGAACCCCCGACCCGACCGTAGTGCAGCACGGCGGCCGAGTGCACCTACGCCCGCGCCGGACCCACCTCGTCCGGAGCGACGTCCTTCTGCACCGCGAACTGCGTCCGGTGCAGTTCCTCGTACCGGCCACCCGCCGCGAGCAGCTCCCCGTGCGTCCCGCGCTCCACGATCGAGCCGTCCTCGACGACGAGGATCTGGTCCGCGCTCCGGATGGTGGAGAGTCGGTGCGCGATCACCATCGCCGTGCGTCCCTCGAGCGCCTCGCTGAGCGCAGCCTGCACCGCGGCCTCCGAGGTGGAGTCGAGCGCCGCGGTGGCCTCGTCGAGGATGACCACCCGCGGCTGGGCGAGCAGGAGCCTCGCGATCGTCATCCGCTGCCGCTCCCCGCCGGACAGCCGGTAGCCGCGCTCCCCCACCATCGTGTCGAGCTGGTCCGGCAGGGACCGGATCAGCGTCTCGAGGCGCGCGCGGCGGACCGCGTCCCACACCTCGTCGTCGGAGGCGTCCGGCCGCGCGAGCCGCAGGTTCGAGCGGATGGTCTCGTGGAACAGGTGCCCGTCCTGGGTCACCATGCCCATCGTGTGCCGGAGGGACTCGAAGGTCACGTCGCGGACGTCCTCGCCGGCGAGCCGGACGGCGCCCTGGTCGACGTCGTAGAGCCGCGAGAGCAGCTGCGCGATCGTGGACTTGCCCGCGCCCGAGGTCCCGACGAGCGCGACGGTCTGACCGGGCTCGATCCGGAACGAGATGCCGTGCAGCACCTCGTCCCCGCCGCGGGTGTCGAGCGTGGAGACCTCCTCGAGCGAGGCCAGCGACACGCGGTCCGCCGAGGGGTAGGCGAACCGGACGTCGTCGAACTCCACCGCGACCGGACCGTCCGGCACGGCCACGGCGCCGGGCTTCTCCTGGATGAGCGGCTCGAGGTCGAGGACCTCGAACACCCGCTCGAAGCTGACGACCGCGCTCATGATCTCGACACGGGCGTTCGCGAGGCTGGTCAGCGGCACGTACAGCCGGGTGAGGAGGAGCGCGAGCGTGACCACGTCACCCGTGTTCAGCTGGCCGCCGAGTGCGAGGACCCCGCCGAGGCCGTACACGAGCGCGAGGGCGAGGGCCGCGACGAGCGTCAGGGCGGTGACGAAGACGAACTGCAGCATCGCGGTGCGCACCCCGATGTCCCGGACGCGCGCCGCACGGACGCGGAACTCCTCGGACTCCTCCTCCGGCCGACCGAAGAGCTTGACGAGGGTGGCTCCGGGAGCGGAGAAGCGCTCGGTCATCTGCGTGCTCATCGCCGAGTTGTGGTCGGCGGCCTCGCGACGCAGGGCCGCGAGTCGACCACCCATGCGGCGAGCCGGCACCAGGAAGAGCGGCAGCATGAGCACCGCGATCACCGTCACGAGCCACGACGTGCTGAGCATCACGGCGAGGGTGAGGACGAGCGCCACGAGGTTCGTGACCACGCCGGACAGCGTGCCGCTGAAGGCCTGCTGCGCTCCGATCACGTCGTTGTTGAGGCGGCTGACGAGCGCGCCCGTCCGGGTCCGGGTGAAGAAGGCGATCGGCATCTTCTGCACGTGGTCGAACACCGCGGTCCGCAGGTCGAGGATCACCCCTTCACCGATGCGGGCGGAGTACCACCGGGTCGCGAGCGACGAGGCAGCGTCGGCCACGGCGACGACGGCGATGACCACCGCGAGCCAGACGATCGTGCCGACCGCGCCACGAGCGGCGATGACGTCGACCACCTGGCCGGCGAGCACCGGAGTCGCGACCGCGAGGAACGCGCCGACGATCGAGAGCGCGATGAAGACCACGAGCTTGGCGCGGTACGGCGTCGCGAACGTCATGATGCGCCGGAGCGACTCGCGGGAGAACCCGTTCCTGCCGTCCTTGGCGGTGGAGATCTTGTAGAGCGAGCTCCAGGCCGCGCCTTCCATGCTCATGGCAGTTCCCTCCGCACCGCGGAGTCGACGCGGGCCGGCAGCCAGGATACGGCGGTCCGTCGCGCCCCGCGCCGGTCGCGGGAGCCTGGAGGCGCGACCCGCCTGACGGAGGCGGGTCGCGCCTCCAGGCTGGTCACCGCGCGAGCGGTTCGACGCCGTAGCTCGTGACCACCGCTCGCAACTCGTCCAGGTACGCCTGCGCCTGCACGGTGAGGGGAACCGAGGCGTGGGAGATCCACCCGATCTCGATGCGTTCGTCGACGTCGAGCGGGATGGCGACGATCTCGGGGTCGAGGTCATCGCTGATGAGGCCCGTCGAGATCGTGTACCCACCGAGGCCGATCATGAGGTTGAAGATCGTCGCCCGGTCCGAGACCCGGATCTCCCGCTTGCTCGACATCGTCGACAGGATCTCCTCGGCCAGGTAGAAGGAGTTGTTCGCGCCCTGGTCGAACGTGAGTCGGGGCAGGTCGGCGAGGTCCTCGAGGGTCGCGCGCTCCCGCGACGCGATCGGGTTCCGCCGGGAGACGAAGATGTGCGGCTGGGCGACGAACAGCGGGGTGAACACGACACCGGCGTCCCGCAGCAGTTTGCCGAGGACCTGCTTGTTGAAGTCGTTGCGGTAGAGGATGCCGACCTCGCTCCGCAGGGTGCGGACGTCCTCGATGATGTCCCAGGTGCGCGTCTCGCGGAGCGAGAACTCGTACTCGTCCGCGGCCGCCGCTTCGACCATCCGGACGAACGCCTCGACGGCGAACGAGTAGTGCTGCGCCGACACCCCGAGCAGTCGACGCGACGCCTGCCTGCCGACGTACCGCTGCTCGAGCAGGGAGACCTGCTCGACGACCTGCCGGGCGTACCCGAGGAACTCAACGCCGTCGACGGTGAGCACGACACCCCGGGCCGAACGGGTGAAGAGTGGGCGACCGATCCGTGTCTCGAGGTCCTTCATCGCCGCGGACATGGTCGGCTGCGACACGTAGAGCAGATCGGCCGCGGCGCTCATCGAGCCCTCGGTCGCGACCTCGATGAAGTACCGGAGCTGCTGCAGGGTGATGTCGTTCGAGACCCGGGCCATAGGCCGAGGCTATACCGCCGCATAGTGTCTCGGTATTACCTGATGGCCTCGGGATCCCGCCATGATCGACACATCATGGCGAGCGAGATCACCTTCAGCATCACCCGGACCCGGTTCGACGAGCACTACTCCCCGTCGGACAGCTCCCGGCTGACCACGAACTTCGCCAACCTGGCGCGCGGCGAGCGCCGGCAGGAGAACCTCCGTGCTGCGCTGGCGATGATCGACGAGCGCGCGAACGAGCTCTCGGCTGCCGGTGATCGCTACCGCCTGCAGCTCGACATCGTCTCGGCCGCACTGCAGTTCTCCGACGGTGGATCGGACGCCGAGTTCCCGCTGCTCGAGATGCTCGACGTCACGATCGTCGACCAGCACACCGGCGAGCACCACCACGGCATCCTCGGCAACAACTTCTCGTCGTACCTGCGCGACTACGACTTCTCGGTGCTGCTGCCGTCGGCGCCGGGCCTGCCGTCCGACTTCGGTGTGCTGCACGGGGCCCTCTTCCAGCGGTTCCTTTCGTCGTCGGCGTTCCACGACGGCTTCAGCGCCGAGCCCGTCGTCTGCATCAGCGTCTCGACGAGCCAGACCTACCGCCGGACCGGGTACGTCCACCCCGTCCTCGGCGCCGAGTACGAGCACGAGCACTCCTCCCTCACCGACGACTACTTCGGCCGGATGGGCATGCGGGTCCGGTACTTCCAGCCCGCCGGCGCGTCGGCCCCGCTGGCGTTCTACACGCGCGGCGACCTGACCGGGGACTACACGGACCTCCAGCTCATCGGCACGATCGCCACCATGGAGACGTTCCAGAAGATCTACCGCCCGGAGATCTACGCCGCGAACACCCCGGCCGGCAGCACGTACCGCCCCACCCTCGACCACACCGACTTCACGCCCACCCCGGTCACCTACGACCGCGAGGAACGCAGCCGCCTCGGGATCACCCAGGGCCGGTGGACCGAGGAGCACCTCGTGACGCCGCACCGCGCACTCCTCTCGCAGTTCGCTGCCGAGCCCGTCCCCGCCCGCTGACCGTCTGGACCGTCACCTCCATGAGTTCTCTCCTCCCCACCGCGATCGTCGGCAGCCTGCCGAAGCCGTCCTGGCTCGCCGAGCCCGAGCGCCTCTGGTCCCCCTGGCAGCTCGACGGCGCCGCCCTGACCGAGGGCAAGCAGGACGCACTCCGGTCCGCCGTGCACGAGCAGGAGCACCGCGGGATCGACATCGTCAGCGACGGTGAGCAGACCCGCCAGCACTTCGTCACGACGTTCATCGAGCACCTGGACGGCATCGACCAGGAGCGCAAGGAGACCGTCCGGATCCGCGACCGCTACGACGCTGCCGTCCCCACGGTCGTCGGCGCAGTGAGACGCCCCGCGCCGGTGTTCGTCGACGACGCCAAGTTCCTCCGCGCGCAGACCGACCGGCCGATCAAGTGGGCGCTGCCCGGGCCGATGACCATGATCGACACGCTCTCCGACCAGCACTACAAGTCTCGCGAGAAGCTGGCGTGGGAGTTCGCCACGATCCTCAACCAGGAAGCGCGGGAGCTCGAGGCCGCCGGCGTCGACATCATCCAGTTCGACGAGCCCGCCTTCACCGTCTTCCACGACGAGGTGCAGGACTGGGGCGTCGCAGCCCTCGAACGCGCCACCGAGGGGCTCCGCGCCGAGACCGCCGTGCACATCTGCTACGGGTACGGCATCGAGGCGAACAACAAGTGGAAGGAGACGCTCGGGGCGGAGTGGCGGCAGTACGAGCAGTCGTTCCCGCTCCTGCAGCAGTCGTCGATCGACATCGTGTCGCTCGAGTGCATCCACTCCCACGTCCCCCTCGACCTCGTGGAGCTCATCCGGGGGAAGAAGGTCATGCTCGGGGCGATCGACGTCGCCACCGAGGTCGTCGAGACTCCGGACGAGGTCGCTGAGGTGCTGCGGCGGGCGCTCGAGTTCGTCGATGCGGACAAGCTCATCCCGAGCTCGAACTGTGGGATGGCGCCGCTGGCGCGGGGTGCGGCGCTGGGGAAGCTCAGTGCGCTGTCCGCTGGTGCGGACATCGTGCGGGCGGAGCTCGTCAGTGCTGCGGTGCCGTCCGCGCGCTAGCCACACACCACACGGCAGCTCTCCCCGGAAGACGGCTGCGCTCCTCTAGCAGGAGGAGCGCAGCCGTTCGTGTCGCGTCTGCAGCGTGCGTGACTCTCTCCCCACCCTGGAGGCGCGGCCGAGGACCGACCCCTCCATCGCGTTGGTGCTCTCCTCAGTTCATGACACCTCTTCCTCCGAGCGGGAGCCGCCGTCCTGGATTCGACAGAGCGTTCGCGGTGCCGGGCGAGGAACCACGTTGCCGACCCGATGATTGGGACGAAAAGGACGACCAGGGTCCATCCGAGCAGGCGCCAGCCAGAGGACGACGCGGATCGGATCAGCGAGATGAACGCTGCGAGAGCGAGGAACGGGGCGACGAGGGACATGGCCATCAGTGCACCGTCCAGTCCCGTCGGAACGAGGGGGTTCACAGCTCACAGTTGACCACTTGATACTTCAGATGCGCAACCCCGGTCCCGCCTCGGAATGGCGGTCCGGAAGTGGCGGGCTCGCTCGGCGAGGACCACCCCAGCGTCGCGCCCGCCGCGATGCGCTTCCCCACAGTCTGCCAGCCGCGTACAGTTCCAGCCAACGCACCAGTGGCGGAGGATCGGGGAACGCGATGCGACCGGTCACGGGGACGACACTGGTCGTCGCACTAGCAGCGGGAGCGCTGATCGGGCTCGCACCGCCCGCGACTGCTGCCGGCTCGGGAACGATCACCGTCCAGCTCGCAACGCCGGACGGCACTCCGATCCGCCTGGCGGACGTCGAACTCGCGGCGAGCAACACCGACGCCCTCGTCGGTGAAGTCACCACGGACAACGACGGGACCGCGACGTTCACCGGCATTCCCGCACCGGACACCATCACAGTAGGGACGCGGCAGCTGCCGCCGCACGGAACCGGGACTTACGCCCCCGCGCTGCGCTCCGGCATCGCGGTCCGCAGCGGTTCGACGGTCGCTGTCACCCTGCCGCTCGTGATCGGCGCCACCGTCCAGGGAGGGGTGGTCGGCCCCACAGGACCCGCTGTCGGCCACCTCATGTACGCAACGGACGTGGACACCGGCCGGGTGTTCCGCACGACGACCAACAGCGCCGGCCGGTACCGGTTCGTCGGACTCAGCACCGGGAAGTACCGCATCGAGGCGTACGTCAGTGGGACCGCGTCGCCCGCGGTCTGGAAGACCCGGGTGTACCAGCAGCACGGCACGCTCCCGGCTTCGCAGGTGACGCTGTCGCGGCACTACGCGCACAGCGACTACGACCTGATCGCCTACGCCGCCTCGGCTCCCCAGGCGCCGTCGGCGCAGCTCAGTGGCGCGAGCGTCACCGTGACGAACGCGACGACCGGAGCGTCGTTCTCGACCAGATTCTCCACGCTGCTCGACAACGAACAGACGGCACAGTTCCAGATCCCTTCCGGGCAGTACCTGGTGGAATTGCGCACGGCGGCAACAACCGCAACCCCCGCACGATCGCTCTGCCTCGCACGGCCCGGTGGCGTCTACCGGTACGTCACCGACCGGCTACAGGCCGTCCCGGTGAAGGTCGTGTTCGGCGGTCACAACTTCTCGGGCGGGTCGTTCTCGGAGACAGCCTCGCGCTGAGTGCCTTGTGAGGCCCTCGGGCTCGCTTCACGATCCCTGACACAGACGGGTCAGGCCTGGAGCGTTGAGTACTCACATGATCACCAAGAACGAGATCCACGAGGTCGAGAACGCGCCTGTCCGAGACCGCGACGGCGCATCGGTGGGCAAGGTCGCGCAGGTGTTCCCCTCCGACAAGGACGGCAGCGCCGCGTTCGTCAGCGTCACGACCGGGCTGCTCGGGAGTCACCACACGCTCGTCCCAGTCGAGGACGCCACCTTCGACGGCACAGACCTGCACGTCGGGTACACGAAGAGCGCGATCAAGGACGCGCCCTCCCCCGGCGCCGGGAACACCCTGTCCGTCACCGAGGCGAACGCCGTCCGCAAGCACTTCGGACTCTCCCCCGCCGGCAAGGCGACCGGCGACATGGGCGACCCGCACGAGAACCTCGACCAGGCCGGTACCGGCCCGGTCGGTGCAGACGACACCGAAGGTGCGGGCACGACGCCTCCTGCGTGAGCACTTCTGAGACTCACGCCGTCGCGCCGGCTGGATGCACGCCTCCAGGCCCGGACCGGACCCCGAGAAGAAGTCGTGGTTCTCGTCCGCGTTCGGCGACAGCGCGGCCAGGATCGCCGGGTTTACGTCCGTCGTCTTCCAGGTTGCAACTGCTTTTCGGCATTGGGCGACAAGAAGCAGTACGACACGGTCGAAGCGATCAGCCTAGCGAGACTTTGTCCGGCATGGATCCGCAGCACATGCATTGCGCCGCCTCTTCGCTGAGGTCCGCTCCGGGCTGTCGCACGGAAGTATTCCCCCCGCGCCGCCAGTGGTGACCCCAAGCGTCTGTGAAAGTGAAATCCGGATTGGCCATCGGTTCCCCACCCCACCAGTTGTGCGCTGCATCTTGATTAGCGATGCGGATTACTCCCGAGGCTCGCTCTCCTGGAGCAAGAGCACCAATGACGACGGCCTGATATACCTCATCCATAGCGGGAGCACTCCCGGAGAAAAGGTCCTCATAGTAGCGATCTGGCCCGTCCGCTGCCGAATGTATGTGGATCTTGGCATTGGAGATTGGGTAACTCGAAGCGTTCACCAAGTCGTATGCGTAGAAACACCGACGATCGCCGGGTTTACTCGATGACCGGCTGTAATCAGGAGTCCACCGTGAACGAAGAAGTACGCTGCGCCGAGCCTGCTCCCTATGAGCGACTTCCCGCGCAATGTCACTCTGTCGCGATCTTTCGATGGCGCGAGCGGCGAATATGACAGAAAGAGCAGCGGCCCCAAGCCCAAGCGTTCCAGCGACTGCCTGAGCCCAGGTCGCGACATCGCCCCACACCACTGCATACGGGACAAGTTGACGCGCCCAGGCACCCCAGAGAAGCACGCCGGTTACCAAAAGGACAAGACTCAGGCCAGCACCAGAAACGAGTAAGACCGGATGTGGCAGGCTACCCCAACGTTTTAGTAAGGTGAACGCACCCGGCCCCGATTCAGAGTCGCTATTAGGCATCATCACGATCGCGGCATGCTCGACCAGAAGTTGGGGCTAAAGATACTCAGCGGGTTCTCCACCTCAGCACCCTCCAACGCAGCTCTGATCTGAGCACCGATCTGCGCACGAAGCGAGTCGAGCTGCGGAACCAGGGAGTAAATGTCCGTCGTGTCAACCACTACTGTGCGAATCTGCCCGATATCGAAAGGGAGACGGTCGGCGAGGCGGCTTATCTGTACGATTGGCCGCCGCACCGCATGCCGCAACGCCAGTTCATAGAACACGTTGGGGTTATGGAAGGACAGATCAGCAATCACCAATTTTGAATGCACGATATGGTTGATGATTTGGCCGGTAATCATACCCGCGTCACCTATTTGATCAGCGCGCACCAGCCTCAATCCAAACTCACTGAGGGCTGGTTCCACAAGGGCACCCATGAACAGGTCGGCGTGTCGCCGGGCTTCGCTGTGCTCGTCGCCTATCGGTGAGATGTAAAAGCACGCATCATCATACCCGGCGCCATCCGTGTCGCTATGCTGCGCCTCGGGAGGAGCGGCCGCCGGAGAACCGGCTCGCACATCCGACTTCACAATTCCGGACCGTTGTGAAGAACCCGATTTGGGAAGGTAGTCGTCGATGACCGCATCGACGCCGAGCAGCCGTTCCGCCCCTCCCACCGACCGCAGAACCCCGATGAATTTCGTGTTTACGATAAAAGTCTCTACACATTCAAGCGCGTCCCCTTCGGGCACCCCAAGCTCCCGAGCCTTGTCTATGAGGACCGCTTGACTAGGAAGGCGATTATTCAAGTAGCTCTCGTAGAGCTTATTGAACACGTCGATATTCGCTACTGCGCACCTGAATCGAGCGCGAAGCTGTCGCGCCGGCGAGGCCTCGTCGCTGACCGCTGCGAGACCGTCGTCAGTCAATTCAAGGAATTCCGCCGAGTAGCTTCCAAGCGAAAGCCCGTACTTCGTGCTGTTTGTAACCAGCTGCCGACTTTTTCCACTGTCCGGGCTTTTCCCAAGCTGATCGAATAGGGTCACTCGGCGAACTGGCTGCCCACCACCAGCTGTGTAGATCTCTCGCGCGAGCTCCAAAGCGTCCTCAAACGTCGCCGCTGGAAAAAGGACCGTTCGCCTAACTCGCTTAGAAGACCCACCTGAGGTGGCCGTGCTCTCCGGGCCGTCAGAACCGACGCCTTCTTCCGCCTGCGGGGATTCAGGCATCAGAAGTCCCAGTCTTCGTCCTCGGTCTTCTCCGCCTTGCCGATGACGTACGACGAGCCAGAGCCCGAGAAGAAGTCGTGGTTCTCGTCCGCGTTGGGCGACAGCGCCGACAGGATCGCCGGGTTCACGTCCGTCGTCTCCTTGGGGAACATCGGCTCGTAGCCCAGGTTCATCAGCGCCTTGTTGGCGTTGTAGTGCAGGAACTTCTTGACGTCCTCGGTCAGCCCGACCTGGTCGTAGAGGTCCTGCGTGTACTGCACCTCGTTCTCGTAAAGCTCGAACAGCAGGTTGAACGTGTAGTCCTTGATCTCCTGCTTGCGCTCTTCGGAAGCGCCCTCGAGGCCCTTCTGGAACTTGTACCCGATGTAGTACCCGTGGACGGCTTCGTCGCGGATGATCAGGCGGATCAGGTCAGCGGTGTTGGTGAGCTTGGCGCGGGACGACCAGTACATCGGCAGGTAGAAGCCGGAGTAGAACAGGAACGACTCGAGCAGCGTCGAGGCGACCTTGCGCTTCAGGGGGTCGTCACCGGTGTAGTAGTCGAGGACGATCTGGGCCTTCTTCTGCAGGTTCACGTTCTCGGTGGACCAGCGGAAGGCGTCGTCGATCTCGGGCGTCGAGGCGAGCGTCGAGAAGATCGACGAGTAGCTCTTCGCGTGCACCGACTCCATGAACGCGATGTTCGTGTAGACGGCTTCTTCGTGCGGGGTGATCGCGTCCGGGATCAGGCTGATCGCGCCGACGGTGCCCTGGATCGTGTCGAGCAGCGTCAAGCCGGTGAAGACCCGCATGGTGAGCTGCAGCTCCGCCGGCGTCAGCGTGTTCCACGACTGCACGTCGTTCGACAGCGGCACCTTCTCGGGCAGCCAGAAGTTGTTGACCAGCCGGTTCCAGACCTCGACGTCCTTGTCGTCTTGGATGCGGTTCCAGTTGATGGCACTGACCGCACTGATCAGCGGGATGGACTTGCCCGTGGCGTGGACCGGGTCGGTGAGGGTCATGGGATTGTCTTCCGGATTCGAGATGGTGATCTGATGACGGACTGGAGGCGCGGGGCGGGGCCCGCCCCGCGCCTCCAGGAAGAGAGCAGCAGCTCTACAGCATGCAGCTGACGCAGCCCTCGACCTCGGTGCCCTCGAGCGCGAGCTGGCGGAGACGGATGTAGTAGATCGTCTTGATGCCCTTGCGCCATGCGTAGATCTGCGCCTTGTTGATGTCACGCGTGGTGGCGGTGTCCTTGAAGAACAGCGTCAGGGACAGGCCCTGGTCCACGTGCTGCGTCGCCGCGGCGTACGTGTCGATGATCTTCTCGGCACCGATCTCGTACGCGTCCTGGTAGTAGTCCAGGTTGTCGTTCGTCATGAACGGCGCCGGGTAGTAGACGCGACCGAGCTTGCCTTCCTTGCGGATCTCGATCTTCGACGCGATCGGGTGGATCGACGACGTCGAGTGGTTGATGTACGAGATCGAACCGGTCGGCGGGACGGCCTGCAGGTTCTGGTTGTAGATGCCGTGCTCCTGGATGGACGCCTTCAGCGCCTTCCAGTCGTCCTGCGTCGGGATCGAGATGTTCGCGTTGTCGAAGAGCGACGCGACGCGAGCCGTGGCGGGGGTCCACGCCTGGTCGGTGTACTTGTCGAAGAACTCGCCCGACGCGTACTTCGAGTCGCGGAACCCGTCGAAGGTCTCGCCGGTCTCGATCGCGATCTTGTTCGACGCACGAAGGGCGTGGAACAGCACCGTGTAGAAGTAGATGTTCGTGAAGTCGATGCCCTCTTCGGAGCCGTAGTACACGCGCTCACGAGCGAGGTAGCCGTGCAGGTTCATCTGGCCGAGGCCGATGGCGTGCGACTTGTCGTTGCCGTCCTCGACGGAGCGGACCGACGTGATGTGCGACATCTGCGACACCGAGGTGAGGCCGCGGATGGCGGTCTCGATGGTGCGACCGAAGTCCGGCGAGTCCATCGTCAGCGCGATGTTCAGCGAGCCGAGGTTGCAGGAGATGTCCTTGCCGATCTCGTTGTACGAGAGGTCCTCGTTGAACGTCGTCGGGGTGTTGACCTGCAGGATTTCCGAGCACAGGTTGGACATGTTGATCCGACCCTTGATCGGGTTGGCCTTGTTCACCGTGTCCTCGAACACGATGTACGGGTAGCCCGACTCGAACTGGATCTCGGCGATGGTGGTGAAGAAGTCGCGCGCCTTGATCTTCGTCTTCTTGATGCGCGAGTCGTCGACCATCTCGCGGTACTTCTCGGAGATCGGGACGTCGCCGAACGGGATGCCGTAGACCTTCTCGACGTCGTACGGCGAGAAGAGGTACATGTCCTCGTTGTTCTTCGCGAGCTCGAACGTGATGTCCGGCACGACGACGCCGAGGGAGAGCGTCTTGATGCGGATCTTCTCGTCGGCGTTCTCACGCTTGGTGTCGAGGAACCGCATGATGTCCGGGTGGTGGGCGCTGAGGTAGACCGCGCCGGCACCCTGACGCGCACCGAGCTGGTTCGCGTAGGAGAAGGAGTCTTCCAGCAGCTTCATCACGGGGATGATGCCCGAGGACTGGTTCTCGATCTGCTTGATCGGGGCGCCGGCCTCGCGGATGTTGGAGAGGAGCAGGGCCACGCCGCCGCCGCGCTTCGAGAGCTGCAGCGAGGAGTTGATGCCGCGCGAGATCGACTCCATGTTGTCCTCGATGCGGAGGAGGAAGCAGGAGACGAGCTCGCCGCGCTGGGCCTTCGCGGTGTTGAGGAACGTCGGGGTCGCGGGCTGGAAGCGGCCGGCGATGATCTCCTCGACGAGGTCGATCGCGAGCTGCTCGTTGCCCTGTGCGAGGCCGAGGGCGGTCATCACGACGCGGTCCTCGAAGCGCTCGAGGTAGCGCTTGCCGTCGAACGTCTTGAGCGTGTAGCTCGTGTAGTACTTGAACGCACCGAGGAACGTCTGGAACCGGAACTTCTTCGAGTACGCCAGGTCGTTGAGCTTCTGGATGAAGTCCAGCGAGTACATGTCGATCGTCTCGCGCTCGTAGTACTCGTTCTCGACCAGGTAGTCGAGCCGTTCCTTCAGGTTGTGGAAGAAGACGGTGTTCTGGTTGACGTGCTGCAGGAAGAACTGCTTCGCGGCTTCACGGTCCTTGTCGAACTGGATGTTCCCGTCCGCGTCGTAGAGGTTGAGCATCGCGTTGAGGGAGTGGTAGTCCATCCCCGTCTGCGGCGACGTCAGATCGACGTCTGCAACTGCTGCGTCCAAAATGCATCCAATCCTGTGTTGACCGCTGACACGTCGTCAGGAGTCCCGAAGAGTTCGAATCTGTAGAGGACGGGGACGTTGCACTTGCGTGCGATGACGTCCCCCGCGAGACCGTAGGCCTCGCCGAAGTTCGTGTTGCCCCCGACGATCACACCGCGGATGAGCGAGCGGTTGCGTTCGTCGTTGAGGAACTTGATGACCTGCTTGGGGACCGCTCCCTGCCCGTTGCCGCCACCGTAGGTGGGCAGCACCAACACGTACGGCTCGTCCACGTGGAGGAACGGGTCGTTCGGGTAGAGCGGGATCCGGTCCGCGTCACGGCCGAGCTTCTCGACGAAGCGTGCGGTGTACCCGGACACGCTCGAGAAGTAGACCAGTCGGCTCATGGTGCCCCTCCGATGAGAAGGTGCGGACAGACGGACCGTGGGTGTCCTGCGGTGGTGATCCGAGCCTCCTGAACGAGCTCGGGTCACCACCCGCGGACGTGGGTCGAACTACGCGAGTTCGGCGCTGAGCGTCGCGATCTTGTCGGGACGGAAGCCCGACCAGTGGTCGTCGTCCGTGACGACGACGGGCGCCTGCAGGTAGCCGAGGCTCTTCACGTGCTCGAGCGCGGCTTCGTCGGTGGAGACGTCGTGCACTTCGTACTGGATGCCCTTGTTGTCGAGCGCCCGGTACGTCGCGGTGCACTGGACGCAGGACGGCTTGGTGTAGACGGTGACGGCCATGATCTCCCCTGGTTCTGCTGTTGCTGTGGTGGTTGTACTCGTGCCCCGTGTTCTGGGTGCTGTGCAGCAGGTTCCGGGAGGGGCCGCTGCGATGCCTCCACACTACATCTAGTGGCTGGCGGAGTCACCGACCACAAGAGGAAGTGTTACAGCCGTGTAGTTCTCCACAAGCTCCTCCACAGTGTGAACAGCTCGGAGAGGCCCGTGATTCCGCCATTCTCCAGCGGACCACCGACACTTCCCCACACCCGTGGACAGCGTCGATCCACATGTGTGGAATCAGCGTGTCGGCGTGTCGCGGGCAGCTCGCCGTCCACACCTCCCCCGGACGGGTGACAGGGCGATCCGTCCGGTCCGTACACTCGTCTCGTGAGCACGTACGGCCCCCTCCTCAAGACTCCCGGCGTGGGTCGCGTCATCGCCGCGCAGCTCACCGCACGGTTCCCCTTCGGCATGCTGTCGCTGGCCTACCTGCTGCACGTCGAGCACGTCTTCGACTCGTACGGTGCCGCCGGTCTCGTGCTCGCGACCACGAGCATCGGGCAGGCGATCGCGGGTCCGCTCACCAGCCGCTGGATGGGCAGCTGGGGCATGCGGCCGGTGCTCGTCCTGACGAGCCTCGTCGCGCTCGTGAGCATGGCCGTCATCGCGTTCTTCGTCATGCCGCTGTGGGCCTACGTGGTCGTCGGGTTCCTGGGCGGCCTCGCCGTCCCGCCCGTGCAGCCGGCGGTGCGCACCATCTACCCCAAGATGGTGACCTCGTCGCAGCTCACGCCCCTCTTCTCCCTCGACGCGAGCGCGCAGGAACTCATCTGGGTCGCCGGCCCGGTCATCACGACGTTCGTCGCGACGCAGATCGGCACGGTCCAGGCGATCGTCGTCGCGATGGTGTTCCTGGTGGTCGGCGGCACGTGGTTCATCGCCTCCCCCGAGCTCGGCCGGGTCCGCATCCCGCGGTCGAAGCGCGCGTTCGGCGTCGTCCTGAAGCGGCCGTCGGTCGTCGTCGCCACCCTCACCGGCCTCCTCCTCATCGGGGCGTGCGCCGCGGTCGAGGCGAGCGTCACGAGCGTCTTCGGTGAGGGCAGCCCGAACGCCGGCATCGTCCTGGCCGTGTTCGCGGTCGGGTCGCTCATCGGCGGCCTCACGCTGGGCCACCTGCCGATCTCGCGCAACACCCTGTGGACGCGCATGTCGATCGTGTTCGTCGGACTCGCGCTGGCCGTGGGCGGCACGGACTTCTGGTGGCTCTGCCTCGCCCTGGTCATCGCCGGCGCGGGCATCGCTCCGGCCCTCGCGGTCATGTTCGGCTCGGTCTCGGCGACGGTGAAGTTCTCCGACACGGCCGAGGCCTACGGCTGGATGGGCACCGGCCAGCTCATCGGTGCAGCGGGCGGCTCCGCTGTCGCCGGCTTCCTCATCGACAGCCAGGGGGCGACCGGCGGGATGATGGTCGGTGCCGTGATGGCCGCGGTCGGCGTCGTCCTGCCGCTCGTCACGAGGCGCTGGCTGCCCGACCTGCGTGGTCGCGACGCGAGCCCCATCCCCGACACCGAGCCGGTGAACATCCCCACCTAGGTCGCGAAACACGCGTGTTTCGACGTCCCGTGCGTCGATCGACGCGTGTCACGTCGATGACGTGGTGCGACGCCCAGCCTGGAGGCGCGGCGCACCCCCGCCACGATCGGCAGGATGGGTGCATGGTCACCTCAGTCCCACTCCGCGACGGCGCATCGATCCCCGCCATCGGCTTCGGCGTCTACAAGGTCGACGACACCGAGGCCGAGACGGCGGTCGGTCTCGCGCTCGACGCCGGCTACCGGCACGTCGACACCGCCGAGATGTACGGCAACGAGACCGGTGTCGGGAAGGCGATCCGTGCCTCCGGGCTCGACCGTGACGACGTCTTCGTGACGACCAAGGTGTGGAACGACCACCAGGGGCGCGACGCGACCCTGCGGGCGTTCGACGCGAGCCTCGAGCGACTCGGGCTCGACACCGTCGACCTCTACCTGATCCACTGGCCGGCCGCGGCGAACGACCGCTACGTCGACACCTGGCGCGCCCTCGTCGAGCTGCGCGAGTCGGGGCGCGCGCGCAGCGTCGGGGTGTCGAACTTCCAGGTGCCGCACCTCGAACGGCTCATCGACGAGACGGACGAGGTCCCGGCGGTGAACCAGGTCGAGCGGCACCCGTGGCTCCCGCAGCGCGACCTCACGGCGTTCCACGCACAGCACGGGATCGTGACCGAGGCCTGGTCGCCGCTCGGACGCGGGCGGCTCATCGACGAGCCGGTGCTCACCGGCATCGCGGACGCCCACGGGGTGAGCGTGGCGCAGGTGCTCGTGCGGTGGAACGTGCAGCAGGGGGTGGTGGTGCTGCCGAAGTCGGTGACGCCGTCGCGGATCCGGTCGAACCTCGACGTCGACGGGTTCGTGCTGAGCGACGACGACCTCGCGGCGATCGCGTCGCTCGAGTCGGGGCAGCGCACGGGGTCCCACCCGGACTCGGTGTCCTGACGCGCTCAGCCGGTCGGGAGCAGCCCACTGAAGGCGGCCACGGCGATCCCGGTCCCCACGACTGCGAGGAAGATGCCGATCACCCGGACGAACCGCGGGGTGAGTGGCCTCCCGTTCATGAGCTCATCGCCACCGATGGACTGCGCCCACCGGTTGAACACCGCGATCGTGACACCCCACAGCGCCGCGACGACCGCGCCGATGCCGAACCAGGTCGCGCCGGTCACCGCCCCCGCCTCCGCTCGATCTGCTGCCGGAGGTTCCGGACGAACACGACCTCCAGGGTGACCGCGATCGCCGTCAGGACGATCGCGAAGACGATGTGCGCGAGGTCGTGCCCACGGCTCAGCACGCTCAGCGGCAATCCGATGACGAGCGCCGCACAGACGACGACGTTGAACCACGCACCGACGACCCCGCCTGGGGTCCGACCAGTGCGCTCCATCCACGGAACCGGCATGCGCGGGACGCTACGCCGGCGGGCTGGGCGATCCGTACCCCGGAACCTCAGCCGCGGCGGTCCTCCTCGGACTGCCACGGCAGGTGCAGGTCGCCGGGCTCCGGCTCGACGTCGCCCGCGTCGTCGGCACCACCCGTGCCCGGCGCGGCGACGATCCTCGACGGGTCGATGCCGTCCGCATCGAGGTCGGCACGATCGCGCTGTGACGTCTGCGATGCCTCGGTCTCCCGCTCGCTCGACGGGCTGTACGAGGTGTCGGCAGCGCGCTGCTCACGCTCCCTGACGCCGTCCGCGCCCTCGTGGTGTGCGGCCTCGCGCAGGGCGTCGGTGCGTGCGCGGTCGTCGGAGTCCTCGGGGCCCGGGACGTCGGGGATGCTGTCGCTCATGGCGCCGACCGTAGGCCTCGCTGCCCGAGCGACGTCCCCGGCAGTCCGTTCGACGCACCCGACCGGTGGTCCGCCCGAGGGCGACCGCTCGATCCCGCAGCATCGGTACCGATCCGGTCACGAGCCCGGGACGCGGCCCGACCCCACGCTACTATCGCCGCGTGCCAGGTGAGATCCGACGCCGGCCGTGGACGAGGGGGATCATGCGACGAGGGGCGACGAGGGGACGGACGACTGCGGTGGTGCTGCTGTCGGCGGTCGCAGCCATCGGACTGACCGGCTGCTCGGTGTTCAGCGGACCCGATCCGGTGCCGAGTCCGACCCGGCTGGCCGTGCAGGGACCGGACGCCACCGAGTTACCGACGCCCTCCGCCTCCCCCACCCCCGAGCAGGTCCTCCCCGCCGGGACGGTCGCCGCCGAGACCGACGTCGTGTCGAAGACCGGGGACACGTCGATCCACGTGCGGGTCACCGCCGATGCCGACGGCGTGTTCACGGTGCACCTCTCGGACTACCGGACGACGAACCCGCAGCCGATGTCGATCCAGTTCCGCCACCGCGTCGCCGGGTTCCAGGACGGCTACGACGCGGTCGCCCGTGGGTTCGTGCAGTGGGATCGCGCGTCCGGACCGCCCGATTCGTACACGCTCGACGCCGGTGCACGGCCCGACTACCTCGCGAGCGCCGTCCTGGTGCCGATGTCGTCCGGCGACGGCAGCAGCGACGCGGACCGTCCGTGGATCGGCTCCGTGCTCGCGGTCGGCAAGCTGACGTGGAAGATCCCGAACCCCTACCCCGACCTTCGCGTCACCGTGGGGAAGGCCCGCCCGGGGGCGTACGGGTACGTGAGGGACGTCGACGGCACGCCCACCTGGTACATGGTGTCGCACGGCGACGACCTCACCACGGTGTCGAAGCGCTTCGGCGTCACCCCGGCGCAGTTCGAGTGGATGAACCCCTACCTCGAGCTCCGCGGCGACAAGTGGCTCAACGAGGACGCCACCCTCAACATCTCCCCCGCGAACCGCTGACGCCGGGGGTCAGGCCGGTCCGTTACGGTTGACCAGCACTCGCCACACGCAGGAGGTCCCACCGTGACGATCGTCGCCGCAGCAGACGGCTCAGCCCTCGGCAACCCCGGCCCGGCCGGCTGGGCCTGGTACGTCGATGACGACCGCTGGGCCGCAGGTGGGTGGCCGAACGCCACGAACAACCAGGGCGAGCTGACCGCCGTCCTCCAGCTGCTCCGCGCCACGAAGGACACCGGCGAGCCGCTGCACATCCTCTGCGACAGCCAGTACGCGATCAAGGCGTGCACCGAGTGGCTCGCGGGCTGGAAGCGGAAGAGCTGGCGGAAGGCCGACGGCAAGCCCGTGCTGAACGTCGAGATCATCAAGGAGCTCGACGCCGAGCTGCAGGGCCGAAAGGTCACGTTCGAGTGGGTCCGTGGCCACGTCGGGCACGAGATGAACGAGGCTGCGGACGTCCGCGCCCGTGGTGCCGCGACCGCCTACCAGCAGGGCACCGAGGTGCCGCACGGGCCGGGGTGGCCCGGGGTCGAGGTCACCGAGCCGGCCGCGCTGCCCGAGGCGACCCCGCCCGCGACCCTGTTCTGACCGTCAGAGCGGCCGCTCCCAGAGCGCGACCGTGCTGACGAGGTGGTCGTACCGGTACGGCTTCTCCTCCCCCGTCGGCTCGTACCCGAGCGCCCGCCAGAACGGCTCCGCCACCGACGCGTTCGACGCGACGATCCCGAGGCGCAAGCGCTCCACACGCAAACGCTCCACGCCCGAGCGCTCCACGCCCGAGCGGCCCACGGCCGAGCGCCCCGACGCCGCCCGGACCCGCCCGACGACCGCGTCGTGCATCGCCCGCCCGAGCCCCCGACCCTGCTCGCCCCCTCGGACGACCAGCAGCCCGATGTACGCGACGGCGGGCGACGGGTACCCGAGCAGCACGTCCGCGAACGCCACGAGCCGCTCCCCCTCCCACAGCCCGAGCCCGACCTTCCCCGCGGGATCGAACCCGTCCGGCACCGACAGCAGCGCGCTCAGCCCGTCGGACGGCCCCGGCGGGTACCCGGTGATCCGCAAGGCGTAGTCCGGCACCGACTCGAGCAGGTCCTGCAGCGCGGCGACGTCACCGTCGGCCGAGGAGCCGCCGAGCTCGCGCACCACCGACATCAGTCGACGTCCACGTCCGACCAGCCGTCGAAGCGCCCGATCTCGGTGACCCGCACCACGGCCTCGCCCGCTTCGTCCGACGCGTCGAGGTCGATCGTGGCGGAGAACCCGAAGTCCTTGTCGCCGGCGGGGTCGGCGAAGATCTGCCGCGCACGCCAGACGCGCGCTGAGCCGGACACGCCCGCCGCCCCGGACACCCCGGTGGCCCCGGCCTCGTCGAGCACCAGGTACTGCATGGACCGGGCGTCGGCACCCGTCCCGATCTCGTCGTGCGCCTCGTAGTACTCCTCGAGCACGGCGTCCCACGCGTCCTCGCCGAAGCCCGCCGCTCCGTCCAGCGCCGCGAGTCCGGCGACGTCGTCGGCGGCGGCGAGCAGCACCCGCTGGAACAGGGCGTTGCGCACGAGCACCCGGAACGCCCGCGGGTTCCCGGTGAGCCGCGAGGGCTGCGGCGGCGCGATCTCCTCGTGTTCCTCCGACGCGAGCAGGACGTCACCGTTCAGCAGCGCCTCCCACTCGTCGACGAGCGAGGAGTCGGTCTGCTTGACGACCTCGCCGAGCCACTCGATCAGGTCGTCGAGCTCCGGGGTGCGCTGCTCGTCGGCGATCGTCTGCCGCGTCGTCCGGTACGCGTCGGACAGGTACCGGAGCACGAGCCCCTCGGAGCGGGTGAGCTGGTAGAACCGCACGAAGTCGCCGAAGGTCATCGCCCGCTCGTACATGTCGCGCACGACGGCCTTGGGCGAGAGCGCGAAGTCGAGGACCCACGGCTGCTCGGCAGCGTAGGCCTCGTACGCCGCCTCCAACAGCTCGGCCAGCGGGCGGGGCCACGTGACCTCCTCGAGCAGCTCCATCCGCTCGTCGTACTCGATGCCCTCCTGCTTCATCCGGGCGACGGCCTCGCCGCGCTCCTTGAACTGCTGCTGCGAGAGGATCGCGCGCGGGTCGTCGAGGGTGGCCTCGACGATCGAGACCATGTCGAGCGCGTAGCTGGGAGACGAAGGATCGAGCAGCTCGAACGCCGCGAGCGCGAACGGCGAGAGCGGCTGGTTGAGCGCGAAGTTCGGCGCGATGTCGACGGTCAGCCGGTACTCTCCGTCGACCTTCTCGATCACGCGCGCGTTGATGAGCGTCCGCGCGATGGTCAGTGCCCGCCGGGCCATCGCGAGCTGCCGCGACCGGGGCTCGTGGTTGTCGAAGACGAGCGACCGGACGGACTCGAACGCCGAACCGCCGCGCGCGACGACGGAGAGCACCATCGCATGCGTGATCCGCATCCGCGAGACCATCGGCTCGGGCTCGGCCGCGATGAGCCGCTCGAACGACGCCTGGCCCCACGACACGAAGCCGTCCGGCGCCTTCTTCCGCTTGATCTTGTTCTTCTTCTTCGGGTCGTCGCCGGCCTTCGCGACCGCCCGGGCGTTCTCGATGTCGTGCTCCGGCGCCTCGGCGACGACGTCGCCCTCGGTGTCGTACCCGGCACGACCGGCACGACCGGCGATCTGGTGGAACTCACGAGCGGACAGCTGTCGCATCTTCGTGCCGTCGAACTTCGTCAGCCCGGTGAGCAGCACCGAGCGGATCGGCACGTTGATGCCGACGCCGAGGGTGTCGGTGCCGCAGATCACCGGCAAGAGCCCGCGCTGGGCGAGCTGCTCGACGAGCCGTCGGTACTTCGGCAGCATGCCGGCGTGGTGGACGCCGATGCCCGCCCGGATGAGTCGGGACAGGGTCTGCCCGAACCCGGCGCTGAAGCGGAACCCGGCGATGGCCTCGGCGATCTGGTCTCGGCGTTCGCGTGACGCGACGCGCGCCGACATGAGCGCCTGCGCCCGTTCGAGTGCGGCGGCCTGGGCGAAGTGGACGATGTAGATCGGCGCCTTGCCCTCTTCGAGCAGCCGTTCGACCGTCTCCTGCACGGGCGTCATCACGTACTCGTACTCGAGCGGCACCGGACGCGAGACCCCGGTGACCCGCGCGGTCGGCCGTCCGGTCCGGCGCGAGAGGTCGTCCGCGATGGTCGTGACGTCGCCGAGCGTCGCGGACATGAGCAGGAACTGCGCCCGTTCGAGGACGAGCAGCGGCACCTGCCACGCCCATCCGCGGTCGGGGTCGCCGTAGTAGTGGAACTCGTCCATCACGACGACGTCGACGTCGGCGTCCGGACCCTGCCGGAGCGCGAGGTTCGCGAGGATCTCCGCCGTGCAGCACACGATCGGGGCATCGGCGTTGACGCTCGAGTCGCCCGTGACCATGCCGACGTTCTGGGCACCGAACAGCTCGACGAGCTGGAAGAACTTCTCGGAGACGAGTGCCTTGATCGGCGCCGTGTAGTAGCTCCGCTTGCCCTCGGCGAGCGCGGCGAAGTGCGCACCCGCGGCGACGAGTGACTTGCCGGTTCCGGTGGGCGTCGAGAGCACGACGTTGGCGCCGGAGACGAGCTCGATCACGGCTTCGTCCTGCGCCGGGTAGAGCGGGCGCCCGCCCTCGGCCGCCCAGGCCGCGAACGCCTCGTACACGGCGTCCGGGTCGACGACACCGTCGACCGCCGCCGGCAGGGCGGCGACGAGCGGGGGCTGGGTGGTGACGTCGGTCATGGGACCATCCTCCCAGGTGCATGGTGACGGACGGGAGGCGCGGGGCGGCGCCGACCCGCGCCTCCCGTCCGTCAGACGCGACGGGAGGCGCGGCTCGATACGCGCGCATAGACTCACGCCGTGCGCGAACTCGGCTTCCTCTCCTTCGTCCCGAACCACGGCGGCACGGCCGGCGCCGCCGCTGCCCTCGAGGACGGCCTGCGGCTCTTCGAGACCGCCGAGTCGCTCGGGTACGGCACCGGGTGGGTCCGGGGCCGCCACTTCGAGCCGTTCCTGACCAGCCCGATGACCTTCTTCGCGGCCGCCGCCCAGCGCACCAGCACGATCGGCTTCGGCACCGCGGTCCTCGGCATGCGCTACGAGGACCCGATCCGCCTCGCCGAGGACGCCAGCACGGTCGACCTCCTCAGCGACGGCCGCGTGCAGCTCGGCATCTCGACCGGCATCGCGGGCTACGGCCCCATCCTCGACCCGGTGTTCGGCGCGTCCGACCGCAGCTTCCGCGACGAGGCCGAGGCGCGCGCGTCCCGCCTGCTCGAGGTGCTGCAGGGCGAGCCGCTCGGCACCGCTGGCAAGGGCTACGAGAGCATCCCGGCCGACGCCGACCTGACGCTGCAGCCCCTCAGCCCCGGACTCCGCGACCGCGTGTGGTGGGGCGGCGGCAGCATGGGCACCGCGGTGCGGACGGCCGAGAAGGGCCTGCTGCTGCACTGTTCGACCCTGAACACCGAGGACACCGGTGCGCCGTTCGCCGAGGCGCAGGCGGACCAGATCGCCGCGTACCGCGAGCGCTTCGCCCAGCTGCACCCCGACCGCACCCCGAAGGTCGCCGTCGGCCGGATCGTGGTCCCGCTGCTCGACGACCACGACCGTGCCGTGCACGAGGAGTTCCTCACCGGGTACGCGAGCGGCATGGACGACGAGGGGCGCCCGCTCTCGGGGAACCCGCCGTTCCGCTTCAGCAAGGTCGTCTCCGGCGAGCCGTCGGCCATCGTCGACGCGCTGCTCGCCGACCCGGCCGTGCGGTCGACCGACGAACTCGTGATCACCCTGCCCGCGAACGGTGACGCCGCGTCGCACGAGCGGATCCTGCGCATCGTCGCCGAGGACGTCGCACCGGCCGTCCGAGCCCGGTGATGCAGGGCATCCGGCGGGCCCGCACCAGGTGGTGGTGAGGCTCCCCGGGAGCCCGGCCGGATGACCATCTCGTCCCTGATCCGCACGGGATGGTGCACCCATCGTTCCACCTACCGAGTGGTTTGTCACACCGGATTGCGGTTCGTGGACCGAAAAAGTGACGTTCGTTCACTGGTTTCTCCCAGGCTGGCGGAAGTCAACCGGTTGGCACCTGCCCCGGACAAGCGAATGCGCCCCCGCGCGGACGCGGGGACGCATTCTGGACGCACCAGGGCCACCAGGGCTCCATCGGCCGGATCAGGAGACCGTGTCGCACGCATGGCGACCCAGTTCTCGGTGCGCGCGCCGACGGTAACCAGCCGCCTGGCGCAGATCGATGTTACTGAATGATCACGGCGTCAGCGCGGAAACCGGACGACTTCACGCGGATTGGATCGTCACGGTGCCGGATTCGTCCGACACCGATGCGCCGACGTGCAGCGTGAAGGTGCCGGACTCGTGGGCCCACGCACCGTCCCAGTGCGCGAACGCCCGGGCCGGCACCTCGATCGAGACCTCGGTGGACTCCCCCGCGTCGAGCCGCACGGGCGCGAAGCCGACGAGCCAGCGGACCGGACGGTCGACCGCCGAGGACTCCCGCGAGGCGTAGACCTGCACGACGTGCTTGCCGGCCCGGTCGCCCGTGTTCGCGACGGTCGCGGTGACGATGACCGCGTCGCCCTCGCGGACGGTCGGCGTCGCGGTGACGCCGTCGATCGTCCAGGTCGTGTAGCCGAGTCCGTGACCGAACGGGTACGCCGGCTCGGTGCCCGCGCGGAGCCAGGCCCGGTAGCCGATGTGCACGCCCTCGTCGTAGGACACCTTGCCGTCGACCGGGGTGACGTCCAGCACGGGCACGTCCGCCATCGCGACCGGCCAGGTGGTGGGCAGACGGCCGCCCGGCTCGCGAGCACCGGTGAGGACGTCGGCGAGCGCGTTGCCGTACTCCTGTCCGCCGAACCACGTGAGCAGGACCGCGGCGACGTCGTTCCGCCACGGCATCTCGACCGGCGAGCCGGCGTTCACGACGACCACGGTGTTCGGGTTCGCCGCGGCGACCGCGCGGACCAGGTCGTCCTGGTGACCGGGGAGCGCGAGCGACGAGCGGTCGTACCCCTCGGACTCGACCTTCGAGTTCGTGCCGACGACCACCACGGCGACGTCGGCGCCACGTGCGGCGGCCACGGCCGCGTCGATCAACACCGACGGGTCCTCGTCGCTCGGCTCGGTGCCGAACTGGTACGCGAGCACGCCGCCGAGGGTCTCGTCCTGGATGACGTCGTACTCGATGCGGATCGCGAGGTCCTGGCCGGCCGTCACCGACACGGGCACCGAGCGTGCCGGCGGGTTGAGGAACGCGGCGCCGAGCTGGTCGCCCTCGAAGGGGACGTCCTCGTCGAGCACGAGCTCGCCGTCGATCCACATGCGCGAGCGGCCCGCTGCACCGATGCCGATCCGGACCGTGCCGGTGGACGGCGCGGTGTAGGTCGTGGTGATGTCGAGCCGGTCGGCCTCGCGCGTGGGGGCGTCGCCGCCGAACCAGAACAGCGCGGTGGCACGGCGGTCCTCGACGTACAGCTCGGTCCCGTCGCGCACGAACGCGACGCGGGCGCCGGGCTCGCCGGTGCCGGGGTTGGTGATGGTGGACAGCGGGAACTCCGCGATGCCCTCCTGCACGACGGCACCGATCGCGTAGTCCACCGTGGCACCCGGGAACGCCGAACGGATCCCGTCGAGCGGCGAGACGACCTGCGACGGCACGACCGTGGCCGAGCCGCCGCCCTGCGTGCGGGCCTGGTCGGCGTTGTGGCCGATGACGGCGATGCGGGAGACGGCGGGCGCGTCGAGCGGCAGCACGCCGGTGTTGCGGACGAGGACGGTGCCCTCGGCCTCGGCCTCGCGGACGAACGCGACGCCGTCCTCGACGTGCACGGGCTGCGCGGCCACGGGCTCGAAGCCCTCGAGTGCGCCCACGCGGGCGGCGAGGGTGAGGATGCGGCGGACCTTGCGGTCGATCGCCTCGATCGGCACGTCGCCGGACTGCACGGCGGCGAGCAGCGGCCCCTCGCTCCACCACTGGTTCGGCCCGGGCATCGCGACGTCCTGGGACGCCTTCGCCGAGTCGACCGAGCGGACACCGGTCCAGTCGGAGACGACGATGCCGTCGAAGCCCCACTCGGAGTTCAGCGGCGTCTCGAGCAGCTCGTTCTCGGAGGCGGTGACGCCGTTGATCGAGTTGTACGACGACATGATCGCCCAGGCGTGCGCCTCGGTCACGGCCTTCTCGAACGCGAGCAGGTACAGCTCCCGCAGGGCACGGTCGGAGACCTCGGTCGACGCGGTGAAGCGGTCGGTCTCGTAGTCGTTCGCGATGTAGTGCTTCGGGGTCGCGGCGACGCCGTTCTCCTGCACGCCCTCGACGTACGACGCCGCCAGGTCGCCGGTGAGCACCGGGTCCTCGCTGAACGCCTCGAAGTGCCGGCCGCCGAGGGGGGAGCGGTGCAGGTTGATGGTCGGGCCGAGGACGACGTCGACGCCCTTGCGGCGGGCCTCGACGGCCGCTGCGGCGCCGTAGCGCTTCGCGATCGCGCGGTCCCACGACGCGCTCAGCGCCGTCGCGGACGGCAGGTTCAGCGACGGGTCACGCTCGTCCCAGACCTCACCGCGGACGCCCGACGGGCCGTCCGACATGAGGATGCGGCGCAGCCCGATCTTCTCGATCGGCCAGGTGGTCCAGAAGTCGCGCCCGGTCAGGAGCTGCACCTTCTCGTCGGTGGTCAGCTGGCCGACGAGCGCCTCGATGCGCTCGGCCGTACTGGAGGCAGTGGTCACGTCGTCCACGGTAGTCACGGTGGTCGGTCCTTTCGTTCAGAGCCAGAACAGGTGGTCAGCGCACGCCGCGGATGCGGGACACCGAGGCGATGCCGAGCAGTCCGACGACGGCGCCGGTGATGAAGAAGCCGCTGTACCCGCCGGTGAGGGCGATCACGCCGGGGGCGGAGGCGGGGACGATCGACTGCGGCAGGGCCTGCGCGATGTTCACCACGCCGAGGTCCTTCGCGTTGTCCTCGTCGGAGGGGAGCACGTCGGTGATGAGGGCGAGGTCGACGGCGTAGAAGACACCCATGCCGGCGCCCATCACGAACTCCCCGACGAGCACCATGCCGAGCGACGGCGCGAGGGCGATGAGCACGAGGCCCACCACGCCGACGACACCGGCCACGGCGACGAAGAGCTTGCGGCGGCCGAGCCTGTCGGACAGCCACCCGGCGACGAGCGACGTGAGGACGATCCCCACGACGTTCCACAGCGTGCCCTGGAACACCGCGTTCGCGACGTGCTCGGACTCGACGCCGATGTCGTCGCGCAGGAAGTAGGTCAGGTAGCTCACCGCGGTGTACTGCGCGGCGACCATGAGGAAGCGGGTCAGCCAGGCCCAGCCGAGGTCGGGGTGCTTCACCGGGTTGAACACGAACGACCCGAAGACCTGCCCGACGCTGAGCTTCGACGTCGGCCGGTTGGTGAGCACGCGGTCGCGGAACACGAGCGCGTAGAGCACGACGACGATCGACCCGATCGCGCCGGGGATGATCATCTGCGTCGCCGAGGTCGAGAAGAGCTGCACGAGGAACGTGCCGCCGACGAGCGCGAGGTTCTGGGAGAGCCCGAGCAGCGCCGCGACCCGGCCGCGCTGGGACCGCGTGACGTGGTCCGGCATGACGGCGGTCAGCGCCGCGATCGTGGCGTTGTAGGCGATCTGCGTGACGCCCCACGCGAGGACCAGCACGACGGTCGAGGTGGTCGTCGCGACGACCACGAGGCCCGCGAAGCCGACCACGGTGCCACCGATGATCCACGGACGACGCATGCCGAGCCTCCCGGCAGTCCGATCGCTGAAGCGACCGGCAAGGGGGTTGGCGACCATCGCGGCGAACGCGCCCACACCGAGTGCCAGGCCGAGTACGCCCGCCTGGTTGTCCGGCGCGATCTCGGCGACCTTCAGCGCCATGGCGACGAGCACCGGCGGCAGCAGCGCGATGTACAGGCCGAGCATCGCGATCGGCATGCCGAGCGTGTACATGAGCGGATTCCCCCGGCCGCGCGTGGGGGCGACGGCGGTCGGGGTGTCGTTGACGGTCAGGGCATCGTTGGCCACTGCAACCTCTTCTCGGGGACGCCGCCTGCGTCGGCGACTCGCACGCCTTCGTCGGCGGCTCGTGCCACCGTAACACCAAAACCAACCGGGGCTAGGTTTTCTGGGCGGTCGCCGAGAGCGGTACAGTCCTGCCATGGCACGACGGGGTTCGTACGCGAAGGGCATCGCGAAGCGCGAGGAGATCCTCACGACGGCGCTCGACCTCGTCGCGTCGCAGGGCTTCCGCCGCACGAGCATCAAGGACATCGCCGATGCCGTGGGGCTGACGCAGGCCGGGTTGCTGCACTACTTCGACTCGAAGGACGAGCTCTGGGTCGAGATCCTGCGGCGCCGCGACGAGATCGACCTGCAGCACGACTGGCACGCCCCGGACCCGGCAGCGCTGCTCGCCGCGATCGTGCGGCACAACGCCGAGGTCCCCGGCCTCGTGCAGATGTTCGTCAACCTCTCCGCCGCGGCCGCGACCGACCCGGAGCACCCGGCGCACGAGTACTTCCGCGAGCGCTACGAGCGCAGCCGCCGCGACCTGTCCGCCGACTTCCGCGCCATGCAGGAGGACGGACGACTCCGCGTCGACGTCGACGTCGAGGAACTGACGAGCGTGCTGCTCGCGGTCTCGGACGGCATGCAGATCCAGTGGCTGTTCGACCCGTCGCGCGACATGGCGCAACACGTCGAGCTCGTCGCACGGCTCGCGATCGCCCAGGTCGCCCCCACCGCCTGACCCCGGGCAACGGGGTACGGACAGGGCCTGGTCGGGTCAGGTCGCGCCGGGCAGGATGGAGCCAGCCCGCGAGGGCGACCCGACGACGATGTGGAGTGACGCGATGACGCGTGTAGTGGTGACCGGCGGCAGTGGGAAGCTCGGGCGAGCGGTGGTCCGCGACCTCGATGCGCACGGGTACGACGTGGTCCTGGTCGACCGCGTGCCCTTCCCCGACAAGCCCGAACGGGTGCAGTTCGTCCGCACCGACCTCACCGACCACGGCCAGGTGCTGAACGTCCTGCTCGGCGTCGACGACCGGTACGACCACGTCGACGCCGTGGTGCACCTCGCCGCGGTCCCCGCTCCGGGGCAGGTCCCCGACGTCGCGCTCATCACGAACAACGTGACGTCGTCGATCAACGTCTTCCACGCCGCTCGTGCCGCGAAGATCAAGAACCTGGTGTGGGCGTCGAGCGAGACCCTGCTCGGCATCCCGATGGGTGAGCACCACCCGCCGTACCTGCCCGTGGACGAGGAGTTCGCGGTGCGCCCGCAGTCGTCGTACTCGCTCGGCAAGGCCGTGGAGGAGGAGATGGCCCGCCACTTCACCCGCTGGGACCCGGAGCTGAAGATGATCGGTCTGCGGTTCTCGAACGTGATGGACGAGACCGACTACCCCGCGTTCCCCTGGGACGCCACCCCCGAGGCGAAGACGTTCAACCTCTGGTCGTACATCGACTCCCGCGACGGCGCCCAGGCCGTGCGCAAGGCCCTCGAGGCCGAGCTCACCGGGTTCGAGGCGTTCGTGATCGCGAGCCCGGACACCGTCATGGACACCCCGACGATCGAGCTCGTCGAGCGCTACGTGCCGGACATCGAGCGCCGCGCGGACATCGACGGCGTCAGCTCGCTGCTCTCGTCGGAGAAGGCCCGCGAGCTGCTGGGCTACGCCCCCGAGCACAGCTGGCGCGACCACCGCGCCTGATCGTCAGGCGGCCGGGACGAGCAGGCCGTCGAGCACCAGGTCGCGCGCCGCCGGCAGCAGGTCGGCGGCGAGCACCTGCTCGTCCACCCCGGTGATCTGCGCGAGGGCGCCGACGATCGCCGCCACCGACAGCTCCCCGTCGCAGGCCCCGACGAACGCGGCGAGCGCGGTGTCGGCGTCCACGCGGCGTCCGAGTCCGCCACCCTGCACGAGCGTCATCACGGTCGGGTCGTCGTTGCCCGGCCAGTAGAAGCGCTCCTCGGTGACGTCGCCGGCGACCGCGAGGTGGGCGGCGGCGAGCGCGACGTCGTCGTGCGCGGCGAGCCACGCGGCCGCGTCGAGGACCCGCGCCACCGTCGCGCCGAGACCCGCGGGGTTGGAGCCGAGCGTCTCGGGGACGCGCTCGAAGCGGCGGAGGTGCGCCGCGCCTCTCCCCACGGGCTCGGCCGCCACGTCGCTCCGCAGGCTCCGCGACGCGTCGGAACCGGCCCGCGTGGGCCCCGGCTGGGGCTTCCGGACCACGACGTACCCGAAGCCGACGCCGGTCACCCGACGGTCGGCGAAGTCGTCCAGCCAGGCGCCGACCAGCCGGTCGAACTCGGGCGTCCCGGGCTTCGTCCCGCCGTCCCGGATCCACGTCTCGGCGTAGGCGGTGGGGTCCTGCCGTTCCCGCTCGATGACCCAGGCGTCGAGCCCGAGCCCGTCGGAGTCGGCCCGCTCGAACCAGGACCGCACGCGGTCGAGGCCGTCCGTGCCCCAGTGGTACTCCCAGTTGCCGAGCAACTGCGCGGTCCCGCCGGGTTCGAGGTGGTCGCCGAGCCCGGTCAGGACGGTCTCGACGAGGGCGTCGCCGACCATGCCGCCGTCGCGGTACTCGTAGGCGGGGACGCCCTCGCTGCGTGGTGTGATGACGAACGGCGGGTTCGAGACGATGCGGTCGAAGCGCTCCCCCGCGACCGGGTCGAACAGGGAGCCGAAGCGGAACTCGATGCCGTCGATGCCGTTGAGCTGCGCGTTGAACCGGGCGATGTCGAGGGCCCGGCGCGAGATGTCGGTGGCGACGACCTCGTCGGCGAAGCGTCGGGCGTGCATCGCCTGGATGCCGCAGCCGGTGCCGAGGTCGAGCACGCGGCGGACGGGTACGGGGACCTGCAGGCCGGAGAGCGTCGTGGTGGCACCGCCGATGCCGAGGACGTGCTCCTCACCGAGAGCCGTGCCGAGTGCGAGTTCGCCGAGGTCCGAGACGATCCACCAGCTGCCGGCGCCGAGGTCGTCGACGAAGGCGTAGGGGCGGAGGTCCACGGTGGGAACGACGGAGTCGGCGTCGGCGTCGACGCGGACCAGACCGCTCGCTTCGACGGACTGCACGCCGGCGGACGGGAACGCTGCGTCAGCGTCGGCCCGGCGGACCGGGAGCCCGAGCACGAAGAGCGTCGCGAGGGTGCCGAGCGGTGTCGTGTCGCGGGCGGCGAGCGCCCGGAGCGCTGCGACGCGCGAACCGCGGTGGAGCGACGCGGCGGCCTCGGCACCCCACAGGGCGTCCACCCGCTCGACCGTGAACCCGGCGTCGGTCAGGTCTTGGCGCAGCGCGTCGGTGACGGCGGCCTCGGCGCCGATCGTCGGGAGCGTGTGCGGGGTCCGGGCGGACGCGGCGAAGTCGGCGGAGGCGGCGGCGTTCACGCGGCGCCCTCGGCGAGGTCCGTGCGCATGAGGGCCGCGGGGACCTCCCACGCGAACACGAGGTCGAGGAGCCCGGGGAACCGCTGCTCGACGTCCTCGATGCGGACGCGGCTCGACCGGGTGAGCCCCTCCTGGTGCTGCTCGAGGAGCCCGGCCTCGCGCAGGACGCGGAAGTGGTGGGTCAGCGTGGACTTCGGCCGGTCGATGCCGACCCAGCCGCAGCTGCGGATGCCACCGGCGGCGTCGACGAGGTAACGGTGCAGGATCGCGAGCCGGATCGGGTCGCTCAGGGCGTCCATCACGACCGGCAGGTCCATCTCGGCCACGGTCGGCTGCGGCAGGTGTTCGGGAGCATCCACGGTCGCGGGCATGGACGGGACGCTACCACCGTTCCGCTCGTAGTACGACTTGCGTCGTACAGCACGACTCGATACTGTACGACTCTCTTCGTACTGTCCCGCTCGCAACGGAAGGTGGCGCACATGGCGCAGTCAGCTCGCTCGGTCGCCGGGTTCTGGATCCTCGCGGCGATGCTCCTCGTGTCCGTCGCCTCGTCGGCGGTCCCCTCGCCGATCTACCCCGTGTACGCCGCGGAGTGGCACCTCACCCCGCTCATGCTCACCGGCGTGTTCGCCATCTACGTCGCGGGGCTGCTGGCCAGCCTGCTCGTCGCCGGGCGCCTGTCCGACCACGTCGGCCGCAAGCCCGTGCTCGTCGTCGGCGGCCTCGGCGTCGCGCTGTCCCTCGGGCTCTTCGCGGTCGCGGACGGTGTCGGCGCCCTGATCGTGGACCGCATCGTGCAGGGCGTCTCCGTCGGGCTGCTCATCGGCGCCCTCGGAGCGGCGCTCATCGACAACTCGCTCGAGCGCTTCCCCACCCTCGCCGGGGTGCTGAACGGCGTCATCCCGCCGATCGCCCTCGCGACCGGTGCCATGTCGAGCGGCGCCCTCGTGCAGTGGGGTCCCGCGCCCGAGCAGCTCGTGTACCTGCTCTTCGGCGCGCTGCTCGTCCTCATGGTGATCGCACTCGTCGTCGTCCCCGAGCGGGTCACCCCGCGACCGGGCGCCCTCCGCTCCCTGGCCCCCCGGATCAGCGTGCCCCGGTCCTCGCGGCGACTGTTCCGCAGCGTCGCCGGATCGCTCATCGCGAGCTGGGCCCTCGGCGGGATGTTCCTGTCGCTCGTCCCCTCGGCGCTCGGCGCGGTATTCGGCATCACGAACCACTTCGCCGCCGGTGCCCTGATCGCCGTCGTCACCGGGGTCGGCGCGCTGACCGGCCTCGCGACGCAGCGGATGGACGCCCGTCGTGCGGTCCTGATCGGCCTGGTCGCCCTCGTGCTCGGACCGATCGTCACGGTGGCGTTCGTGATGGCGCACTCCCTGCCCGGCCTCGTCGTGGGCAGTGCGATCGCAGGCGTGGGCTTCGGCGCCGGGTTCCAGGCACCGCTGCGGATGCTGCTCGCCACCGCGGCGCCGACGCACCGGGCGGGGCTGCTCTCCACGATCTACGTCGTGAGCTATCTGGCGTTCGGCGTGCCGGCCGTCGTCGGAGGGCTGCTCGAGCCGACCGTCGGGCTCGTGCCGGTCATCGCCGGGTACGGGGCGTTCATCGTCCTCGCCGCGGTCGTCGCCCTCGTGCTGCAGCTCGTGTCGCGGGACGCCGCCGCCGTCGAGGAGCAGGCCGCCGAGGTGCTCGAGCGCACCTGCACCGGCTCGGTCCGGGTGTCCCCCGCCGAGTAGGCGCGACCGGCGCGCGGCTCAGTGCCCGGGCCGCGCCCGCTTCGCGCCGCGCCCGCGCACCCCGACCGTCCGGGCAGCACCGGTGTGCGCCGCGTCGACGTCCGCCTTGCCGCGGTCGGCGGCGTTCCGGAGCCACTGCGGCCCGTGCGCCTTCGCCCAGTCCCAGAAGCGGTGCAGCTGGGCACGGAGCCACGTGATGATCCGGTGGAAGAAGTGGAACTCGCTCGCGAGGATCGTCAGCCCGATGAACACCACCAGCCACCCCGGCCCGGGCAGCGGCACGAGGATCAGCCCGATCACGACGACGAGCCCGCCGACGATCCCGACGAGCACCTTGTAGAAGAGGTGCAGGTGGGGACGCGCGTGGATCCAGGCGCGGACGTCGTGGAACCACTGGAACCGCCGGTGCGGCGTCTCGGCACGTTCGACCGCGTCGGTCCGGTCGTTCGGGTCGCCTTCCATGTGCCGCAATGTAGGGCGCGCGGCTGGGAAACCGCGGCGCGCGCGGTGGACGTGCGGTGCGTCCGTGACGGGAGGCGCGTGGCGGGGCCGACCCGCGCCTCCCGTCAGACGGTGCGGGCCAGGAGGCGCGTCACGCGTGCGCCACGCACGTCGCGGCCCACGGGACGGCGGCGAGGCGCGCCCCCGGGATCGGTTCCCCACCGACCGCACAGCGGCCGTAGGTCCCGGCGTCGAGCCGCGCGAGCGCGGCGTCCACCAACCGGATCCGCTCGCGGGCGTCGTCCCGCACGGCGCCGAGCGAGCCGCGCTCCCAGGCGAGGGTCGCGCCCTCGGGGTCGTGCTCGTCGTCGGAGTTGGCGTCCTGCCGGGCGTCGCTGACGTCCCGCATGCTCCGCTCGACGTCCGCGAGGAGGCGCTCGTTGCGCGCCCGCTCCGCGACCAGTGCCTGGCGAGGGTCGTCCATGCCGGACACCCTAGTCGGCCCGGAATGACGGTGCCGTCGGATGCGTTCGTATCGACATGACGAAGATCGGGTTCCTGTCGTTCGGACACTGGCGCGACGTGCCGGGGTCGAAGGTGCGCAGCGGTCGTGAGGCCCTGGTCCAGGCGATCGACCTCGCGGTCGCCGCCGAGGAGGCGGGCGTCGACGGCGCGTACTTCCGCGTCCACCACTTCGCACCCCAGCAGGCGGCGCCCTTCCCGTTGCTCTCCGCGATCGCAGCGAAGACCAGCCGCATCGAGATCGGGACCGGCGTCATCGACATGCGCTACGAGAACCCGCTGTACATGGCGGAGGAGGCGGCCGCGACCGACCTCATCTCCGGTGGTCGGCTGCAGCTCGGAGTTTCCCGGGGCTCACCCGAGACCGCCCTCGCCGGTTACCAGCAGTTCGGCTACGTGCCGGACGCGTCCGACGAGAACGGCGGGGACATGGCCCGCGCGCACACGTCGGTGTTCCGGCGGGCGATCGCCGGTGAACCGATGGCGAACGCGAACCCGCAGATGACCGGCTCGGTCGGGTCCCTGCCGATCTCGCCGCTCTCCGACTCGCTCGGCGACCGCATCTGGTGGGGCGCCGGCACCCGGGCGACCGCGGAGTGGACGGCCGAGCAAGGCATGAACCTCATGTCGTCGACCCTGCTCACCGAGGACACCGGTGTGCCGTTCGACGAGCTCCAGGCCGAGCAGATCGAACGCTTCCGTCGGGTCTGGGCCGAGTCCGGCTGGGAGCGGACCCCTCGGGTCTCGGTGTCCCGCAGCATCATCCCGATCATCGACGACGAGTCGCGGCACTACTTCGGTGTCCGGGCACAGGTCGAGGGCCAGGACCAGGTCGGGCACCTCGACGGCGGGCTCGCACGGTTCGGCCGGTCGTACATCGGATCCCCGGAGGACCTGGTGGCCGAGCTCGCGGCGGACCAGGCCGTGCGGGCTGCCGACACCGTGCTCGTCACGGTGCCGAACCAGCTCGGCGTCGAGTTCAACGCCCGGCTGCTCGCCTCGGTGAAGGACGTCATGCGCGAGGTGGACGCGGCGCCCGTCCCGGCGTGACGGGCGGTCAGGCGACGGCGGTCGGGTCCGGTGCGGGCGGGGTCGTCGCCGGTGCCGGCGGGGACGTCGCCGGTGCGGGCCAGACGAGCCGGAAGCGTTCGCACACGACCGGCATCCGCGGATCGAACCCGCGGGGGTCCTCCGAGTACGCGCGCCAGTACGCCTCGTGCACCCGGCGCCAGTGCGCGAGCGTCCGGTCGCCCTCCCCCTCGGCCCGGGCGTGGTCCGCATCGACCTCGTCGAAGGGGACGATCCGGACGCTCGTCGTCTCGACGACGGCCCGCGGTGCCCCGGCGGAGTCCGTGACGATGCCGATGTCCCAGACCTCCGGCACGCGGTCCCCGGACGCCTCGTAGTCCCAGAACGACGACGCCGTCCCGTCCTTCACCCCGCGCAGCACGAGGTCGAGCAGATCGTCCGCCTGCGCCGGCGTCGCGCCGAACGACCACGCCTCCGGCAGGGCCGTCGGCAACTCCGGTCGCTCGTCGCGCCGGTCACGCCAGAAGTCGTCGAGCGTCGAGGTCACCCGCTCGACGCTACTGCACGCGGGTGGTCCCCCTTCCTGCCGACACCCGGGCTGGGACTGTGGCCGCTTCCCGCACTCCCGTAGCGTCGACGTGCACCTTCCCACGCACCCCGAGGAGCACCCCGTGACGCTGCCGGCCGCCGGCTGGTTCCCCGATCCGCAGGACGCGAGCCGCCTGCGCTGGTGGGACGGGCGCGCCTGGGGAGCGGCGACACGGGTGCTGCCGAGCCGGACCGAGCCGATCGTCCCGGTGGTCGTCGCGCCCGTCGGACCGTCGTTCTCGGTGCAGCCGGCGGCGATCCGGACGCGTTCCTGGGCGTCCGGGGGCTCCGGCGTCCACCGGTTCAGTGCGTTCTCGACCCTGGCGGTGCTGCTCGCGGCGGCCTCCGTGGTGGTGAACCCCTGGGGAGCGAGCAGCGCGGCGGCGATCGTGGCGGGGCTGCTCGGCGTCGTGTGGCCCGGGGCGACCGGGGGCTGGCGGGTGCTGGCGCGGAGTGCTTCGGCGAGCGCCCTGGTCCTCGCGGTGGCGACGGCTGCCGTGGCGGCGTCCGCGCAGTTCCACGTGTTCTGACCTCGTGAGCAGGAATGGTCGGGTGCCGTCAGGCGACCCGACCGTTCCTGCTCACGAAGTACGCCGCGCCCGCGGGTGCGCCGTCTGGTACACGTCCCGCAGCATGTCCGCCGTCACCATCGTGTAGATCTGCGTCGTCGCCACGCTCGCGTGCCCGAGCAGCTCCTGCACGACCCGCACGTCCGCTCCCCCCTCGAGCAGGTGCGTCGCGAACGAGTGCCGGAACGTGTGCGGCGACACGTGCTCGGAGAGCTCCGCACGCTCCGCTGCCGCCTGGATCACGAGCCACGCACTCTGCCGTGACAGCCGTGCGCCCCGGGCGCCGAGGAACAGCGCCGGCGTCGACGCTCCCCGTGCCGCGAACACCGGCCGCGCCCGCACGAGGTACGCGTCGATCGCCGCCCGCGCGAAACTGCCGAGCGGCACCACCCGCTGCTTGTTGCCCTTGCCGGTGACCTTGACGACGGACAGCCCGTCGTCGAGGTCACCGGAGCCGTCGGACAGCGTCGTCACGTCGTCGACCGAGAGCCCGACGGCCTCCGAGATGCGCGCTCCCGTGGCGTAGAGGAGTTCGAGCAACGCCCGGTCCCGCAGGCCCACGAGGTCGTCGGCGGCACCGTCGGGCGACCCGGCGGACGCGGCCCCGAGCAACCGCTCCATGTCGTGCACGGAGATCGCCTTCGGCAGCCGCATCGGGGCCTTCGGCGGCCGCACGGATGCGCCGGGGTCGAGCTGGAGCCACCCCTCGCCGGCGGCGAACGCGGTGAACGACCGCACCGAGCTGAGCATGCGCGCCACCGACCTCGGCGCGAGCGGGCCGGACGGTCGGGTGGCGAGGTGCTCGACGAACCCCGCGAGGTCCGCGCGCGCGATCCTCCCGACGTCGTCGAGCACCGCCGATCCACCGGCACGGTCGGCGCCGTCCGACTCCACGATCGGAGCGGACGCGAGCCATTCCGCGAACGTCAGCAGGTCCCGCCGGTAGGCCGACAGCGTGTGCTGCGAGAGGCCCCGCTCGATCGCGATGTGCCGCAGGTACGTCTCCGTGGCACGTTCGAACGGGATCACCCCACGAGGCTAGCGCCGCTCGGGGAGCGTCAGTGCAGCGACCCGTCCGGCTCCCCCACGCGGAACCCGGTGAAGGCGACGGTCAGTCCCGGGCGGGACGGTGCCGCACAGAGCAGCCCCGCCGACACGGGGGCACCGGGGTCGAGGTACGCCACCCGCACGAGCCGCGGCGGCTCGTCGTCCGCCCACGCCCGGATCGTCACGGCATCGCCGTCGCGGCTGGCCCGGACCGTGACGACCCGCCCGGTCCACTCCGGCACGGGGGCCACTGACCAGTCCGACGCATCGCGGGTGACGACGGCTCCGACCTGGGGCGTCCCGTCGGCGAACTCGACGCCGGCCTTGATCCAGTTCCGCTCGTCGACCCGCAGGAACACCCCCGCCTGGTCGAACTGCTCCGTGTAGTCGAGCACGAACGACACCTCGACCGAGAACGCCCCGTCGACCGGGCGGAGCAGCGCGTGCTCGGAGTCGTGCACGAAGCCGTACGAGGTGGTGCGCCAGGCGTCACTGCCCTCGACGGCCGTCACCCGCAGGACGTCGCCGTCGAGCGTGGCCGCAGCGGGCTCGTGCGTCCACTGCCCCTGGTCGAGCAGCGCCGCGAGGCTCACGCCGCGCGCCGCTCGAGCGCGTCCACCGCGAGCACGGCCACGACGAGCCCGGAGTTGTGCAGCCGACCGTCGAGGATCGCCTCCACCAGCTCGGCCCGGGGCACCCACCGCTTCACGATGTCGGCCTCTTCCGCTTCGCGGTCGAACGCCGTCGCGGTCGCGCGCACCCCACGGGCGCGGTAGATCTGCAGGAACTCGTCGCTGCCGCCGGACGAGGTGTTGTAGGTGACGAGGGGCTCCCAGTCGTCGGCCTCGAGGTCGGCCTCCTCCGCCAGCTCGCGCTGTGCCGCGGTCAGGTGGTCCTCGCCCGCCATGTCGAGCAGCCCCGCCGGCAGCTCCCAGTCGCGCATCCGCACCGGGTGCCGGTACTGCTGGATGACGAGCACGCGGCCCTCGTCGTCCTCGGCGTAGACCGCGACGGCACCGGTGTGGTCGATGTACTCCCGGACCATCGTCTCGTCGTGGTACGCGATGCTGTCGCGGCGCACGTCCCAGACGGCGCCCTCGTACACGACGGTGGACTCGGTGACCTCGAACGAGGCGGGTTCGTCAGCGATGGGTGCGTCAGTCACGCGACCATCCTGGCACGCGCCTCCGACGCCACCCCATGGCAGACGGGAGGCGCGGTGCCAGCTGGCACCGCGCCTCCAGTCAGAGACCACTCGCGTTACGCGACCTGCTCCTCTTCCTGCGGGTCGAAGAGGCTCGACGCCTCGTGCCGCTCGATCGCGGCACCGACGAGCCCCGCGAACAGCGGGTGCGCGTCCGTCGGACGCGAGCGCAGCTCGGGGTGCGCCTGCGTGGCGATGTAGAACGGGTGCACCTCGCGCGGCAGCTCGACGTACTCCACCAGCGTGCCGTCGGGCGACGTGCCCGAGAACACCAGGCCGGCGTCCGCGATCTGCTCGCGGTACTTGTTGTTCACCTCGTAGCGGTGACGGTGCCGCTCGGACGCCTCGGGAGCCCCGTACAGCGACGCCGCGAGCGACCCCTCGGTGAACGTCGCCGGGTAGAGGCCGAGGCGCATCGTGCCGCCGAGGTCGCCGCCCGCGATGATGTCCACCTGCTCCGCCATGGTCGCGATGACCGGCGTCGAGGTCTCCGGGTCGAACTCGGTGCTCGACGCGTCGGTCAGACCGACCTCGTGGCGGGCGTACTCGATGACCATGCACTGCAGGCCGAGGCACAGGCCGAGCGTCGGGATGCCCTGCTCACGCGCGAACCGCAGTGCGCCGAGCTTGCCCTCGATGCCGCGCACGCCGAACCCACCGGGGATGCAGATGCCGTCGACGTCGCCGAGCTGCTTCGCCGCGCCCTCGGGCGTGGTGCAGTCGTCGGACACGACCCACTTCAGCGTGACCTTCGCGTCGTGCGCGAAGCCACCCGCACGGAGCGCCTCGGTGACCGACAGGTACGCGTCCGGCAGGTCGATGTACTTGCCGACCAGGGCGATCGTGACGTCCTTCTTCGGCTCGTGCACGGCACGCAGGACCGGGGTCCACGAGGTCCAGTCGACCGGCCCCGCCGCGAGCCCGAGCGCGTCGACGATGACCTGGTCGAGGCCCTGGTTGTTGAGCAGCGTCGGGAGGTCGTAGATCGACGGCACGTCCACCGCGTTCACCACGGCGTCCTCGTCGACGTCGCACATCAGCGCGATCTTCTTCTTGTTCGAATCCGACACCGGACGGTCGCTCCGCAGGACCAGCGCGTCCGGCTGGATGCCGATCGAGCGGAGTGCGGCCACCGAGTGCTGCGTCGGCTTCGTCTTCTGCTCACCCGAGGCGTTCATGAACGGGACGAGCGACACGTGCACGAAGAACACGTTGTTGCGGCCGAGCTCGTGGCGGACCTGCCGCGCCGACTCGATGAAGGGCTGGGACTCGATGTCGCCGACCGTGCCGCCGACCTCGGTGATGATGACGTCGGGCTGCGGGTCGTTCTGCGCCTGCTCGCGCATCCGACGCTTGATCTCGTCGGTGATGTGCGGGATGACCTGCACGGTGTCGCCGAGGTACTCGCCCCGACGCTCCTTCGCGATCACCGTCGAGTAGACCTGGCCGGTCGTGACGTTCGCGGACTGCGACAGGTTGATGTCGAGGAAGCGCTCGTAGTGCCCGATGTCGAGGTCCGTCTCCGCGCCGTCGTCGGTCACGAAGACCTCGCCGTGCTGGAACGGGTTCATGGTGCCCGGGTCCACGTTGAGGTACGGGTCGAGCTTCTGCATGACGACCTTGAGGCCGCGAGCCGTGAGGAGGTTGCCGAGGCTGGCCGCCGTCAGGCCCTTGCCGAGGGACGAGACGACCCCGCCGGTCACGAAGATCTGCTTCGTCACCTTCGGGGTCGCGTTCGAAGAATTGGTTCCGCCGCTGAGAGTGTCCGCCACGGGATTCCATCGTACGTCAGAACTGCCAGGAGGCGCGACCTCGGTTCGCCGTGGGCGTTGCGTCGGGCGTGTGGCCGGGTCTCCGGGCCGTGGTGGCGCCGCGCGGCCGGGTCCGCCGCACGGTGCGAGGCGGGCGCGAGCCGCGCCTCCTGGATCGGCGTGCGGCGACGCGATCAGGCCTTCTGGCCGGCGACGTCGAGCAGCTCGCGCGCGTGCTCCATGCCGCTGGCGCTGTCCCCGAGCCCGGACAGGAGCCGCGCCATCTCCTGCAGCCGGTCCTCGCCCTCGAGGCGACGGACGCTCGACGAGGTGACCGCCCCGCTGGCGCCCTTCACGACGTTGAGGTGGTTGTTCGCGAACGCCGCGACCTGCGCCAGGTGCGTCACGACGATGACCTGCGTGCGTTCCGCGAGCTTCGCCAGACGACGACCGATCTCGATGGCCGCCGCACCGCCGACGCCGGCGTCGACCTCGTCGAAGACGAACGTCGGCACCGTCGTGCTGCCCGCCATGACCACCTCGATCGCCAGCATGACGCGGGAGAGCTCGCCACCCGACGCACCCTTGCCGATCGGCCGGGGGTCGGTACCGGAATGCGGCTGCAGCAGGATCGACACCTGGTCGCGGCCGTGGCGCCGGTAGTCGCCCGCGTCCGAGACCTCGACCACGAGGGTCGCCCCGGCCATCGCGAGGGACTTCAGCTCGGCGGTGACGCGCTTGGCGAGGTCCTTCGCCGCCTTGGTCCGTGCCGTCGTCAGGGCCGCGGCGGCACCGGCGAGCGTCTGCTCGTCCTGCTCGACCGCCTGCTGCAGCGCCACGATGCGGTCGTCGTCGCCGTCCAGTTCGAGCAGCCGATCACTCGCGCGCTGCCCGTAGGCGATCACATCGTCGACGGTCTCACCGTACTTGCGCGTGAGGCCGGCGAGCAGGGCCCGCCGCTCGTTGATGAGTTCGAGGTCGTGGCCGGCGTCGGGTTCGAGCGAGCCGAGGTAGCTCGACAGGCTCGCGGAGGCCTCGGACGCCTGGATGCCGAGCTCCGTGAGCTGCTCGAGCACGGGCTGCAGTTCGGCGTCGGACGCAGCGACCCGCTCGATCGCCCGGCGAGCGGACTCGACGAGGCCCACGACGTCCTGCACGCCGTCGAGCGACTCGCTCGAGAGGGCTTCGTGCGCGAGGCCCGCGGACAACCGGAGTTCTTCGAGGTTCCCCAAGCGCTCGGCACGGTCGGCCAGCTCGACGTCTTCGCCGGGCTGCGGATCCGCCGCTTCGATCTCGTCGGACGCCGCGCGGATGCGTTCGGCCTCGGTCACCCGGTCGTCACGGTCACGGGTGAGGGTCTCGAGCTCACCGGTGTGCTGCTGCCAGGTGTCGTAGGCCCGCACGTACGCCGCGAGGACCTTCTCGAGCGCCGGACCGCCGAAGCCGTCGAGTGCGGCACGCTGCGCGGTCGCCGAGGTCAGCCGGATCTGGTCCGACTGTCCGTGCACGGTGACCAGCTGGTCCGCGAGCTCGCCGAGCACCGCGACGGGAGCACTGCGACCGCCGACGGTCGCGCGGCTGCGACCTTCGGCGGAGACCGTGCGCGTCAGGATGAGCTCGCCGTCCTCGACGGTGCCACCGGCGTCCTCGACACGTTCGGCGACGGCGTCGTGCTCGGGCACGTGCCAGCGCCCCTCGACCACGGCGGTCGACGCGCCGCGGCGGACGGACCCCGCGTCGGCACGGGCGCCGAGGAGCAGCCCGAGCGCGGTCACGATCATCGTCTTGCCCGCACCGGTCTCACCGGTCACCACGGTGAAGCCGGGGCCGAGCTCGAGGGTGGTCTCGCCGATGACCCCGAGGTCGGAGATGGAGATCTCCTCGATCACAGGGTGTCCTCGTCGTCCTGCTGCGGGCCGCGCCACCCGGCGACCGGGAGCTGGAACTTCGCCACGAGCCGATCGGTGAACGGTGCGTCCTTGAGGCGGGCCACACGCACCGGGTCCGGCGAGCGCCGGACCTCGACGCGGGCACCCGGAGGGAGGTCGTGCGTGCGTCGACCGTCGCACCACAGGACGCCGACACCGCTCGTACGACGCAGCACCTCGATCGCGAGGGTGCAGTCCGGGCCGACCACGATCGGCCGCGCGAAGAGGGCGTGGGCGCTCAGCGGCACCATGAGGAGCGCGTCGACGTCGGGCCAGACGATCGGCCCGCCCCCGGAGAACGAGTAGGCCGTGGAACCGGTCGGGGTCGACACGACCACACCGTCGCAGCCGAACGAGGACAGCGGGCGGCCGTCGACCTCGGTCACGACCTCGAGCATGCGTTCCCGGGAGGCCTTCTCGATGGTCGCCTCGTTGAGCGCCCAGGACGAGTAGACGACCTCGTTGCCGACGACGACGTCCACCTGCAGGGTGACGCGTTCCTCGACGTGGTACTCGCCGGACAGGGCTCGTTCGACGGTCGCCCGGAGCCCGTCCCGCTCGCTCTCGGCGAGGAACCCGACGTGTCCGAGGTTGACGCCGACGATCGGGGCGCCCGTCCCGCGCACGAGCTCGGCCGCGCGGAGGATCGTGCCGTCGCCACCGAGCACGATGACGATCTCGAGCTGGTCGGCCTGGACGTCGACGCCGAGGATGTCGACCTGCCCGACCGAGGCTTCAGCGCGGCGGATGTCGGCGTACTCGTCGAACGGCATGACCGGGACGAGACCGGCGGCGTGCAGGAGGTCACAGACCTCGACCGCAGCGTCGATCGAGTCGCGGCGGCCCGTGTGGGACACCAGGAGGATGTGCCGGTCGTCGCTCATGCCGTCCCTTCCGTCAGTTCGGTCGCCCGGACGATCCATTCTGTCGGATTGGTACCGACATCCCGCTGGAAACGCGCCAGGTACTCGTGGTTGCCGTGCGTGCCGACGATCGGCGACGCCGCGAGCCCCGAGGTGCCCAGACCGAGGTCCCACGCTGCCCAGAGGACGTTCATGAGCGCGTCGTTCCGGAGCGCCGGGTCACGGACGATGCCCTCTCGGACACCGCCGCGGCCGACCTCGAACTGCGGCTTCACGAGCAGGACGAAGTCGTCGGCGGGGACGGACTCGACCAGCGCCGGCAGGACGAGCCGGAGCGAGATGAACGACAGGTCCCCCACCACGAGGCTCGTCTCGGCCGCGGCGGGGTCGAGCGCGAGGTAGGCCTCGGCCGTGAGGTTGCGCGCGTTCGTGCCCTCGACGACGGCGACACGGGAGTCGAGCGCCACCAGGGGGTCGAGCTGCCCGTGCCCGACGTCGAGCGCCACCACGCGTCGTGCGCCGCGGCTCAGGAGCACCTGGGTGAACCCTCCGGTGCTCGCACCGACGTCGAGCGCGACTCGGTCCGACGGATCGACGCCGAACGTGTCGAGTGCGCCGAGGAGCTTCAGCGCAGCACGCGACACCCATTCGTCCGCACCGGCGACGTGGATCGGGGCCGACGGCCGCACCGGCGCCGACGGCTTGACGATCGCGGTGCCGGCGACGGTCACGCGGCCGTCCTGGATCAGTTTCGACGCTGCCGTGCGGGACTTCGCGAGCCCGCGGGAAGCGAGGAGGGCATCGAGCCGGACGGGCCGTTCGTCCTGCAGTGTCTCGTCGCCGTTGCCGTGCTCGTCAGGCACTCGTGCTGCCGCCGCTCTCGAGACGGGTCCGCAGTTCGTCGTGCAGCGCGGAGAACGCATCGGCGCGCTCGGCCAGCGGCAGCGATTCGGCCGCGGCGGTGCGCTGCCCGAAGTCGTCCGTCACGGCATGGTCGTCCGTCCGCACCTGGTCCGGGTCGCCCGGGCGGGCGTCGCGCTCGGGGTCCCGCTCGTCGTTCGACACCTCGGTCACGCTACTCGCCGCCGTACAGCTTCGGGTCGACGTCGAGCCCGTAGATCGCGAGCCCGGACTCCCAGATGAGGGCGGTCCCGGCGCGGAGCAGGTCGATCGCGTCGCCGTCGTCGAGCACCCGCACGACGTGGCCGCGCATCGCCACCGTGACGGCACCGACCGTGGCGTAGCGGGTACCGTCCGGGTCTTCCCGCCGGATGGTCACCGGGTAGGGCTCGGACAGGCCACGGAGGTCGCCGAGGATGTACGTGGGACGCGACCGCTGGTCGGCCGCGAGCACCTGCTTGGCCTTGTCGATCCCGGTGAGGACGAGGACGCTGGCGATGCCGGCGTCGTTCGCGCCCTTGATGTCCGTGTCGAGGCGGTCGCCGATGAACAACGGGTGCTCACCACCGAAGCGCGCGAGGGCTGCGTCGAAGATCGGCCGCTCGGGCTTGCCGGCGACCACGGGCATCCGACCGACGGCCTGGTGCACGGCGGACACGAGCGTGCCGTTGCCGGGCGCGATGCCGCGCTCGACCGGGATCGACCAATCCATGTTCGTCGCGACCCACGGCACGTCCGGGTCGGCCAGGGCGAAGGACGCCTCGGCGAGGTGGGTCCACCCGAGGTCCGGGGAGAACCCCTGGATGACCGCGGCCGGCGAGTCCTCGGCGCTGGACGTCACGGTGAAGCCTGCTGCCTCGACGATGCTGGTCAGCCCCAGACCACCCGTGACGAGCACCGTCGCGCCCGCCGGGACGAGCGTCTCGAGCAGCCGGACGCCCGCCTGCGACGAGGTCACCACGTCGTCCTCGGACACTTCGAGCCCGTACCGCTCGAGGTGCTCCGCGACGTCGACTGGTCGGCGCGATGCGTTGTTCGTGATGTAGCCGACGCGGGCGGTCAGGGAGGCGCGGGTCAGCGCCTCGACCGCGTGCGGAATCGCGTTGCGGCCGCGGTACACGACCCCGTCGAGGTCGGTGAGGACGACGTCCACACCGTCCGTCGGCGGCTTCGGCGCGTCAGTCGGCTGCGGACCCGTCGACGTCGGAGGGGTTGTCGTCGTCGATCTCGCCGGGCTCGTCTCCGGCCGGTTCGTCGTCGTCGGGCTCGTCACCGAGGGGCTCGTCGGCGAGCTCGGCGTCGGGCTCGTCGTCGACGGCTCCGGCGAGCTCGTCTGCGGGTCCTTCGACTTCGAGCGTTTCCTCGACCACATCAACTGTCTCCCAAGCGTTCTCGTCGGCGACCTCGGCCAGGGCCGCTGCCGCACGATCGACACGGGCCCACCACTCGTCGGCCTCGTCCTGACGGCCGAGCTCCTCGAGCGTGGCCGCGTAAGCACTGTAGAGCGCCGGGGACCAGCTGTAGGCAGTGGACGGGTCGAGCTGTGGAATCTCCAGCTCGCCGAGTGCGGCTGTGGGATTCCCGAGGTCGAGGCGCGCACCGGACATGGCGATGGCGAGCTCGACCTGCACGGCCGTGTCCAGCGCCGCGCGGTCGACCGACCGGCCGAGCTCGAGCGCCCGCTCGGGACGGCCGAGACCACGCTCGCAGTCGACCATCATCGGCAGCTGGTCGTTCCGGCCGGAGATGCGTCGGTAGGTCCGGAGCTCTCGCAGCGCCGTCGCGAAGTCACCGAGGCGGTACGCCGTGATGGCCGCCGTCTCACGGACGACGCCGACCCGGCCGGCTCGGCGAGCCGCGCTCAGTGCGTGCTGGTTCGCGGTCTCGGGGTCCTCGTCGACCAGGAGTGCCGCGGCCACGAGGTGACGGGCGACCCAGTCGGCGTTGTCCTTGCTGAGCGTCTTGAGCTCCGCCCGGGCGACCTTGTCGAGATCGCGTGCCTGGATGTCCTCAGGGATCTCCGGGTCCTCGTGGCGGGGGCGGATCGACTTGGTGCCGTAGGGGTCGCGGTCCTCCCAGTCGTCCCGCGAGGCCTCACCGAACCGCGCACCGGCGTGACGGCTGCCGTCGCCGAAGCGCTGACGATCGTCGCGGCCGCCGCGGTCACGGTCCTGGCCGCCGCGGAACGGACGGTCCCCGTCACGACGGGGTCGGTCGCCATCACGAGCCGGACGGTCCGACCGGAACGGACGATCCCCATCACGACGGGGTCGGTCGCCATCACGAGCGGGACGGTCCGAGCGGAACGGACGGTCACCATCACGAGCGGGACGGTCCGAGCGGAACGGGCGGTCGCCATCACGAGCCGGACGGTCCGACCGGAACGAACGGTCACCATCACGACGCGGACGGTCGGCACCCCCACGGAACGGACGGTCGCCATCACGAGCCGGACGGTCCGACCGGAACGAACGGTCACCATCACGAGCCGGACGGTCCGACCGGAACGGACGGTCGCCATCGCGAGCCGGACGGTCCGACCGGAACGAACGGTCACCATCACGACGCGGACGGTCATCGCCACCACGGAACGGACGGTCCCCGTCACGACGGGGACGATCCCCATCGCGAGCCGGACGGTCCGACCGGAACGGACGGTCGCCATCACGACGAGGACGGTCGGAACCCCCACGGAACGGGCGATCCCCGTCACGAGCAGGACGATCCGAGCTGCGCGGACCGTCACCACGAGGAGGACGACTCGAGTCGTCACGGTCACCACGCCAGGCGGGCCGCCGGCCACCATCGCGGAACGGACGATCGCCGTCCCGGTAGGAGCGCGCCCCGTCACGGGACGAACCAGCATCCCGAGCAGGACGATCCCCATCGCGCCGGGGAGCGTCGCGCCGGGGAGCATCGCGCCGGTCGCCCTCGCGGCGCTCGAAGTCGCGCGGCCCGGACGACCAACGGTTCCCACCGTCGCGCCGAGGGGAACGGTCGCCATCGCGACCTCGTCGGTCTCCACGATCGCCGTCGTTCCGCCGCTGATCGTCGTCGTTCGCCACCGTTGCTCCTCATTGCGTGCCCGAGCGCTCGCCCAGGCCATCGTCCGCTGTGTCGTTGTGTGTGTCGGCGCCGCACTGTCCCGCCCGTACGCGCGTACCCAGTCCATCACGAACGAGCGCACGAGTCGAGCGAGGTGCGGCAGAAACAGAAGTAGCCACCGGCCTCCCGAGAACGAGGGTCTCCCCTACGAGTTCTCGATGGAGGGCCGATGGCCACATCTTCTTACTAAATTGAGTCCGGCGGCGTCCTACTCTCCCACAAGGTCCCCCTTGCAGTACCATCGGCGCTGAGAGGCTTAGCTTCCGGGTTCGGAATGTGACCGGGCGTTTCCCTCTCGCTATGACCACCGGAACACCT